>JAXHTB010000608.1:0-1676 GCA_034190185.1 Spirochaetota bacterium
GGCAAAGGTTGCCACAAACAATCGACCCTTTGATGATGAAAATATATTATTGAAACTTTTTGCAAGAATGCTCTCAGACCTAGTATGTCCTTTAACCTCAGCATTTGTGCTGTCAGAGAGAAGAAGCAAAACTCCTTTTTCACCATATTTAGCAAATCTGTGAAGGTCCATAGTATGATTGTCTATTGGCGAATAGTCTATCTTAAAATCGCCAGTATGAATAATAGCACCTAAATCTGTTTCAATTGCAAGTCCAACACAGTCAGCAATGGAGTGATTTACCTTTATAAATTCTATTAAATAATTTCCAACATTCACACAGTCACCAGGGGCTATCTCTATAAAACTTGGTTTTTTAGCTGGGGTTCTCTCTTCTAAGCGTTTTTTTATAAATCCAAGAGTAAGCTTGGTTCCATATATCGGAGCAGTAATTTCTTTTAATAAAAAAGGGACAGCTCCGATGTGATCTTCATGTCCATGAGTAATTATTATACCCCTTACTTTGCTGCTATTCTTTTTTAAATAAGACATATCCGGTATTAGAAAATCTATCCCAGGCATCTTGTCATTGGGAAACATCATGCCAGCATCCACTACTATAATATCATCTTCGTATTCAAAGATTGTTAAATGATTTCCAATCTGTCCTAACCCTCCTAGGGGAATTATTTTAATTTTTTTTTCATTTTTAGTTGTCATATTCCTGTATGTCCAAACCCTCCCTGGTTCCTTTCTGTAATGTTAATATTTTCTACTTCAATAAAATTGCACTGTTCTACACTGCAAAATACCATCTGAGCAATTCTCATGCCATTCTGTACGATAAAAGGTTCTTTCCCAAAATTTGCGACAATAATGCCGATTTCCCCCCTGTAGTCGGAATCGATTGTGCCAGGTGTATTCAAAAGTGTAATCCCATGTTTAAAAGCCAATCCACTTCTGGGCCTTATCTGAGCTTCGTAGCCATGTGGAATTTCAAGATATATTCCAGTTGGTATCAGCTTAATATCACCAGGCTCAATTATTACAGGAGCATCTAAACAAGTAAACACATCTGCTCCTGAAGAACCTTTACTCTGATATTCGGGGATTTTCCCTGCTTGGGATACCTTTATTTTAACTGTTATCATATTATTATCCATTTCCTGAAGTATTCATATTGATATCAAAGCATTTTTATATTCGTAAGCTCAAACTGTTTTCAGAAATTAAATAGTGTGTTTTTTAGCCAAGGATCAAAACGATTGAAACACTGATTTTCCCTATAGAATTATGGTATTATTTCTATGCAGTCAGGCCGCGCGAACAGTCCGTGACAATCCGTGAATATCAGTGGCTAAAAATTTTAACAATCGAGTTTATATTGCACTGACTGATTTTCTACCATCATTCCTTCTGAAATCAGATTGAACTTACTTATATTATAATAAAATGCAAGATAAATATTTTCAAAAATGAATATGAGGAATAGAAATGCAGATGAATTTTTTCATCATTATTGTATATAAATATTCATCTGCATTAGAGGGAAATCAATTCTATAAATTTTATACAAAAATTTAATAAATAAATGTGTTATTATGAAAAATAAATACTTGAGGAATAAACGATTAAGTTAAAGAATAAATTGGTCAACAAAAATGGGGAAATGAATTCAACATTTATAAAAACATAAT
>JAXHTB010000609.1:0-1675 GCA_034190185.1 Spirochaetota bacterium
ATATATTACGTCCACACCCTTAATCCACTCGAGGGGGAAATAGGGGAATAAAATTCTGTTGCAGTAAAATAATGAGGAGATATTTTAACTTCTGCATAAGCAGGTTAGCAGCTCTTTATGTATCCTGCTATTAGATGCAGCAATCTCCGGACATTCTGGATCAAAGGGATCTCCATTATATTTTGTTACTTTCCCACCTGCTTCTTCTACAATGATACTCCCTGCAGCCATGTCCCAAGGAAAAAGTCCAGGTTCCCAGTATCCATCAAATCTTCCGCAAGCAACATATGAAAGATCAAGCGCAGCGGAACCCATCCGTCGCGCTCCCTGCACACAGGGTAAAATAGCATTAAACTCATCAAGATTATTAGATTTAGGATCTGTTTTATCATAGGGAAAACCTGTGGCAAGAATTGATATGCCAATATCATCGATCCTTGAGACTTCTATTATATCTCCGTTTAAAAAAGCCCCCTGTCCATAAATACCCTTGAACATCTCTTTATGAAATGGATCATATACGATACCGATAATTGATCTTTGTTCCACTATTGAATAAATCCCAATAGATATACAAAAGTAAGGAATTCCATGAGCATAGTTGTTAGTAGCATCAAGGGGATCAACATACCAGATAAATTCACCCTCCCTCTCACGTCTGCTTCCCTCTTCTGCAATTACTGTATGATCAGGATACTGATCCTTTATGCTGTTAAAAAGATACTTCTCAGATTCTTTATCAATATTTGTCACAATATTCGTTCTGCTTTTGTAAGAAATGGATATACTTTTTGAACGGAATCCCTTTGAAATTATTTTTCCTGCATTTAAGGCTATTGTTTCTGCAAAACTAGCAATCTCATTTTTATTCATATAAGTCTGTAATATAAGTTCAATATCAATATTATTTATGTATTAATAATTAGAAAGTTAGATATTAAATTTTAAATAAGAATAATTTCAATTTAAACTCAAAATTATTGCAACCCAAATTTAATAAATACCCCCCACTCCAAAAACAAAACAAATCTCATCATGATCCTCTCCTCTATCAACCATCTCATAAATTATTTTCTGATAAATAAATAAATAATCATTTATTCTTTCTTCACCCTTAACAGTTAAAACATGAGAAGAAGAT
The DNA here is from genome assembly GCA_034190185.1 of Spirochaetota bacterium. GTDB lineage: Bacteria > Spirochaetota > UBA4802 > UBA4802 > JAFGDQ01 > JAXHTB01. The sequence goes on from JAXHTB010000609.1 coordinate 1,142, forward strand.
CTATAACCAGAGAATGGATCGCCCTTAAACCAGTTATCTGCATCTGCTCCAAACCAACCCTGCCCATTAATATAACTATAAGGTTTCTCATTATTAAGATTCCTCATATAGAATCTCTCTGTTAAATCGAATGTTAATGTTAAATATTTCTTATCATCATCAAATCTTCCAAGAATTAGACCAAATCCAATGTCATATATTCCCCAATAGTTTGAAACCTCTGTATCATGATCGAAAAAATAATAATCCAAAATTGATATATTTAAATAGTAGCTTATTACTTTATCAATAAAATAGTCAATCTTTATCTTTACTTTATCTACATCAAGAGTTTTATTCGATGAACTCTCTCCATCACGAGGTATAAACCTGGGATAAAATGAAAGGTTTATATTATATTTCTCTTCCTTAATGCCAAAAACGATACCGATCTTATAATCGGAAAGAGATTTCAGTTTTCCAAAGTTAAAGCTACTTCTGTAATGATTACCCATCACACCAATACCGAGTGAATATTTTCCTAGATGATAAATC
>JAXHTB010000061.1:0-13271 GCA_034190185.1 Spirochaetota bacterium
GGAATGAATAAGTAGAAAATAAGAGGTCATTTATGGATAATAAAATTATGGCAATATAATAAAAACATGAAAATTTTAATATAAAATTGTTGTTATTTTCTTTAAAAGTTTCAATCAAGGGGAGGTCCATAAATTGCCCTTGCCTTTGCAGCGTCAAGCTCGGTAATTCCCCCGGTTCTGTATATGGGACTGCCGTCTATTGCTTTAATCGTAATATTACCATTTTTGCTGAAACTAGTCGGGGAGTAATGCATAATAGAGTGGTAATCATATTCATAATCTTCCTCTTCAATGAGCGGATTATCGATTATTTCAAAGTTGTAATGTTTAACCGGAAGGATATTATCCCAATAAATAATAACATATTTGTCTCTGTCTGGTCTTTGATGTTCATGCGCAAGTCCTATACAGTGACCTAATTCATGTATAATTGTATCAAGATTGTAGGAACCGTCAAATAACATATAGCATTGAGAGTTGTTTTCACCTATTGTAGAAAACCATACATTTTTGGATATATGTTTAATTTCATAGGCGCTAGATCTTGGAGTAACCATTTCAAATCGTACTCCACATACACCTTCCCAACTTTCCATAGCTTCTTCAATATCATTCAAATTTTTTTCAGAGAATTCTCCCTTAAGATAGTAGGGAATTATACCGTCTTTCCATTGTACAATAGGGGATTCGAAAGTACAGCCATAAATGCTGGTTGTAATAAGTATTATTATTTTAAACAGTGTTTTAATTGGAAGCTTCCTGTATAAATAAATTTGATATTATTATAACATAAAATTATGCAATTGCAAGGAAATATCATTTATTTATGGCAGTGTAAATATATCAATATTTATCATTGTGACTTTTCAATTTCTAGTTAAACGGATAATATTATGCACTTTTATTGTAAATTAAAATAATCCTTAGAAATTTGAAATAAATCTTGACTGAATAATAATGCATTGTGAAATTATTACAAAAAAAAGGAGTATTATATATTTATTCGGTTTGTCAGTGATTCCAAAAGAAAGTTGGTTGACGTGAGAAGCATTAAGACAACTATAGGTTAATATTATAATCTGAAGCTCAATTTTTTTATTTAATTATTTACCTTGGATATACTGATCTATGCTGTATTATCAGCTTTGTCAATGGAAATTAAGGGATATGGTTGTAATTTAATATTACAGTATAATTTATAAATTGTAATTTAGCTATAATATCCCGACTTCGAAATAATAACTTGAATATTTTTATTTATACTAATTTTGGGTAAATTTCCATTTTTGATGAAATTGGCATAGGTATAAATTTATATTTCAATTATAGGAGGTAAGTCAGCATGAATTTTGACTTTACTAAAGAAGAGAAGGAATTATTAGAAGAGGTTATCACCTTCATTAAAAAAGAGTCAACTCCTGAGATGTTGAAAGAAACAGATGATATGGGAGACATCTATGGGGGTCCGGAAGGACGGAAGATCATTCAAAAGATGGCTGCAAAAGGGTGGCTCACTCCAACCTGGCCAAAGGAATATGGCGGAATAGACGCCTCTGAGGTTGTAAGTTATATGATAAGGGAAGAGATGGGCTATCAGGGATTGCCTTTCGGCTTTATCGCTGCTCATATGGCTGGACCAACAATTCTTAGATTCGGAAGTGATGAAATGAAGAAGAAGTGGTTGCCGCCTATAGCAAGAGGGGAGTATGAATTCGCATTAGGTTATACTGAACCTCAGGCCGGATCTGACCTTTCTGCGTTAATGATGAAAGTTGAGGATAAAGGAGATCATCTTTTATTAAATGGCAACAAGATATTCAATACCAGTTGCCACCTTGCTGACTATCACTGGCTTGCAGCAAGAACAAATCCAGAGGGTCCAAGACATAAAGGAGTTTCAATGATGATCGTGGATTTGAAGACCCCAGGAATAACAATAAGTCCAATGATAACTATGGCAGGTTGGCAGACTAATGAAGTAGTTTACGAAGATGTAAAAGTGCCAAAAGAAAATGTAGTAGGTGAGGTGAATAAAGGATTTTATTATCTTATGGCTGCATTAGATTTTGAAAGGATGTTCCCTCTAGGAAGATATAGACGTCTTTTCGACAACCTTATTGATTATACAAAAGAGACTATAGTTAATGGAAAACCGTTATCCAAGGATCCTATTATAAGACAAAAAATGGCACAATTAGCAACTGAAATTGAAGTAACAAGGTTACTGTACTATCAGCTTGCAGATATTCTAGATAGGGGAGGGATACCTAACTACCAATCTTCGATGGAAAAAACCTTTGCAACAGAGACAGCTCAACGAATCACCAATATCGGTATGGATATTTTGGGTCTTTATGGTCAATTAAATGAAGGCTCAAAATGGGCTAAATTAGCAGGTAAGATGGAAAGATCGTATAGAACCAGTATAGTTGAGACAATCTATGCAGGAACTTCTGAAATTCAAAGAAATATTATAGCACAACGAGGACTTGGATTGCCGAGATAATATTCTGAAATTATTATATAGAGTAAAATGAGGAGGTAACAATGGATTACAATTTTAATGAAGAACAGGAATTATTAAAGAAAACAGCGAATAGCTTTTTAGCTAATGAATGTGATTCACTATTTGTTAGAGAAATGGAAAAAGATCCTAAAGGAATCACTCCTGAGATATGGAAAAAGATGGCTGAACTCGGTTGGATGGGAGTTGTGTTCCCTGAAGAATATGGCGGAATTGGAGGTAACTTTCTTGACCTTATGATTCTTCTTTATGAAATGGGGTATGCTATTACTACAGGGCCATTCTTTTCAACTGTTATTTTGGGAGGAATGACAATACTTGAGGCTGCTGATGATAATAAAAAAGAGGAGCTATTAACTGCAATAGCTGAGGGCAAAATATTCGTTACTCTTGCTTTGACTGAGGAAAGCGCAGGATATACTGCTGATAGTATATCAGTAAAGGCTGAGAAAAGTGGAGATGATTATGTTATTAGTGGTATAAAACTTTTTGTCCCTGATGCATATGGAGCTGATTATATAATCTGCGCAGCAAGGACAAAGGATAGCGCAAATAAGGAAGATGGCATAACGCTATTTCTTGTTGATGGCAAAGCAGATGGATTAGATATTACAGCTTTGGATACATTTGCCTCTGATAAGCTTAGCGAAGTCAATTTTAATAATGTAAAGGTATCAAAGGATAATATTTTAGGAACTGTTGATAATGGCTGGAGTGTAATAAAGAAAGTAATGCAATATGCGGCAATTGGCAAATGCGCAGAGATGATTGGCGCTGCTCAAAAAGCGTTAGAGCTCACAATAGCAAATGCAACTGAAAGGGAGCAGTTTGGCGTAAAAGTTGGTAGTTTTCAAGCTGTTCAACATCATTGTGCAAATACATTAACATTTGTTGAAACATCAAGATTAATGACCTATCAGGCTGCATGGAGGCTTAGTGAAGGATTGCCTTGTGATAAGGAAGTGTCGATGACCAAATCATGGGTAACTGATTCATGTAGAGGTGCTCTTGCACTATCGCATCAGGCAACAGGAGGTTTAGCATTTATGGAAGAATTTGATATGCAGATGTATTTCAGACGAGTTAAGGCTGCTGGGGTATATTTCGGGAATGCAGACTATCATCGGGAACTTGTTGCAGAGGAGATAGGGCTTTAATTTTATTTACGATATTATTTATTTTTTTTTAATCAGGGTGGGATTTATTCCCACCCTTTTTTATCGCTTAAAATCTATAGTAGTGTACTAAAAAAAATCGTCCATTGGTCCATGTGAGCGAATGTACTAAATAGTAGTTATCATTCATTTTAATCTCTTTTGGGGAAATCGACCCTCGGATTTGATATAGTTCCCCTAAGGGATATCCTGATATTTTCCTCTGAGTTTATAATATTGCCAAGTAGAACTTTATAATTATCAAGAAGTGGGGAGGCAGGGTCTACCATAATCTTTAGATCAATTTTCGAGTTTTTAAAACGTCTTGCAGGAGTAATAAAACCATTTAATTTTCCATTTATATCCTTTCCTGAGAATGTTACATCCTGTATTCCTATTCTTTTACCTGTAATTTTAGTATCAATCTTCATTGAACTAAAGCTTATAGGCGGGATGTCAAATCCTTTTATATTCAATCCACCTAATGATAGTCTTTTGAAATCGAGTTTAATATACCCCTTTGTTGGAAAATCGGACATAGATTTGAAAATAAGATCGAAATTAGATTCTAGATTACTATCTATAGATATTTTTTTTTGGGCATACCCCAATTTTTTAATTATCATATTCCCTTTCAGATTTTTATTCATTAGTGTAGTAAAGGGATTAAGTGATATATTAAAATCGATATCATCAAAGTTTAATTTAGCTCCGTTTTTAAGAATAAAAGAAATATTGTCAATATTTGTATTGTTTGTTAGGCTGAAGTCAATATTTCCAATATAAAGAGATCTGCAAGCTGTTGATTCAAGTGTTTGCAGACTGTTCCTTATTAGGGCTTCATAGGGAAAGGTTAGTATCATAAAGAAAAGAATTAGAATGATAGATAGCAAAATATACAGTTTAGCATAAGGAAGTGACACAGCTTCCTTTAGGATTTTCTTACTTTTTTTTAGTATATTTCTTATGAAAGTTTGTAAATCCTTAATATCCATAGTTTTCTATGCTCATTTAATTCTACGTTGGATTCGTTGAAAACAGTAAACTTATTCTTGTTTATTTCATAGTAAAGCTATCAATTTTTAGTATTACATCATAGGTATTAGTACCCTTCAATCCCTGATATATTCTTAAATAATTGATTTTAAGTAATTTACCAGAGTTTTCTACTTCATAGATGAATTTAAGCAGAGGTTGAATTGCTACACCATCAAATTTTACATTTGTAGTAATTCTTATATATTTATTTTGAATATTAGATTGTGTTCTTCTTGTATAAGCAATATTGCTTGCAATATTTGTGCTGTTTGCCCATTGTTCAATAAGGGATGTAATATTTTCATTTTTTTTGTTGAGCTGTTTTAGATATCTTGATTTTTTTTCTGATATTTCCATATATTCATTGTATATCCTGTCTAACTTGTTAAGATTACCAATATTGTCTGACATCTCTTCATCACTACTATTAATAAAATCAATAATTGGAGAAATTATTAGAAAATAGATAAAAACAATTAGGATAAATGTTATTAGAATCTTTAATAGTGTTTTTTCTCTTTGACTAAGGGATAACATTTATATTTACTCTTTCCCAGTTTTTTTTGTTGGTTTGTTTTCGAGCTTAAGCTTGATAGACATAGAGAATCTTACCTTATTTTTCCTCTTAATGTTCGTGTTTAATGTAACTGACTCAAATTTTTTAGATTCAATGAGTTTATTCTTAAATTCATCAATATTTATACTTGATTCTATTAGACCATTAACTTTAATTATTCTTTCATTTATTACAATATTTTTAAGTTCAAAGGTTTCATCTTTTGGGAAAAAGGATAAAAGATTGTTTAGAATATCTAGCATATTTTCTTTTGAAATTAAAAAAACATCAAGATTTTCTAATTCCTTTTTTTCCTTTTTTAATATTTTCATTGCTTCGCTTATTGGATTTTCAGTCACATCACTTGTATGGAAATAGTTTTTTAAACGCTTATTTAATATATCATTATATTTCTGGTTGGTTTCAGATTTTAAATATGATGATAATATTATATTTATAATTAATAATATTACTGTAAGAAAAGAGAAAACTCCTGAAAGATAATAGATTCTCCATGATGATTTTGCAGAGGATAGAGAAAATTCATCCTTAAGGAAGTTAATAGATTTATACTTTTTTTCGAGATAGGAGAGTATAGTTCCAAAAGCTATAGGAAACTGTGTTTGGATCTTTGATTCCGGATATTCTTTAAGAAAAGGCAAGGATACAACAGGTAGAAGAAGTTCTTTTGATAAAATTGTGCCTATTCCATTTATATTAGATGCTCCCCCAGAAATGATTATCCTTGTAAATTCAATTTTTTTAAATTCAGTAAAAAATGATCTAATAGTAAGTGAAATCTGTTCTAACAGATCGTTGAATATTCCTATCGAATTATTATATATATTTTCTAGTTTTCTTTTATTCAGTTTTATTGTTTTATAATAATCTCTTTGTAGATTATTATCAAGAGAAGTCAGATCAAGATTTAAATCTTCTAATAACTTAATAGCCTCTGAATAAGATATCTGACAAAGTTCAGAGATGTATTTATATATTAGACTTATTCCAAGTGAGATCGATCTTGTGTAAAGAAGATTATTATTTGATATTATATTTACGATAGTTTTATTGTGTCCAATATCGATCTGAATAATTGTTTCATCAGATACTTTGTTAAAATATCTATAGCATTCAAAGAGCGCCATAGATTCCATTCCTATTCTAATTGGTTGAAGATTGACATCTTTTAAAGGAATAAGAAAGTCATGGATATTATCCTTATGCACTGCTGATAAAAGAATTTTCCCCTCTTTAGTGTCTTTATTTTTTAACGGAAGAAAATCGATTATTACATCGTCCAACTGAAAAGGTATATTCTCCTCAGCCTCAAAGGGGATTGCCTCAGCTATCTTGTCCATATCGTTAAAGGGAAAGATCAGGTTCCTTATGATTGTCTTTTCCTGAGGGATGTTGGTAAGAATTGTATAACCTTGAAGTTCAGCTTCATCAATGATTTTTAAAAGGGCGTCCTTTATTGCATCATCTTTGTTCTCTACCTCAAAATCGATGTCTTTATAAAGCATGTTTTTGATCTGAAAATCAGTTAATCCTGTCCTTACTGTTACAACCTTGATTGAGCATGTACCGATGTCAATGGCTGCAATATTTTCAAACAATATCGATTCCTCCTTAACAAGAAGCTGATTTCAATTATATAATTTAAATATATTATACAATATTTATAATATGGATAATAATTATATAAAAGGTTTCATTTTTTTTATAAGTATTAAGAATAATATTTATTGATATTAGATGAGGAGGTGTTTCTTAATCTATAATATACATCATTGACATTGTAAAGATAGGAGTCTTTTAGGATGTTAAAACTTTATTAAGCAGTTTGCTTAGTTCTTTTACTCTGTAAGGTTTAGGAATAAAATCATTAAAACCATAACTTTTATAATCGGACATGATAGGAGCATTTGAATATCCGCTTGATACAATAGCTTTTATATCAGGATCGATTTTGCGTAATATCTTTATTGCTTCCTCTCCACCCATACCTCCATGAACAGTTATATCCAGTATAACCGCATCAAAGGATCTGCCTTTATCTTTTTCATCTTTGTAGACTTCTATGGCCTGTTCCCCATTTTCTACAACTACTGCATTATATCCAATTGATTTTAACATTCTTGATAGGATATCTCTAATCATTACTTCATCATCCATAACCAAAATATTTCCCTTTCCTTGATATAATATATCCTTGCAAACTGGAGCTTCTTTTGATGGTTCACATATAGCAGGTAGGTAGATATAGAATATAGTGTTTGAATTATCTTCAGATTTTACTGAGATATATCCATCATGATTTTTAATTATGGAGTATGCAATTGTGAGGCCAAGTCCACTATGTTCATGTTTAGTAGTAAAATAAGGATCAAATATTTTATTCTGGTTCTCTTTAGGTATACCTGTGCCTTTATCTACAATCGAAATCAATACATAATTATCATTCTTTAACGGCAGAAAGGAACTATTATCAATTACAACATTTTCAGCGATTATCTTGATAAGGTTACCTTCAGGCATAGCCTGGTCAGCATTCAGTAAAAGATTTTTTATTACCTGTCTGATAAGCCCTTCATCTATATTAACAGTCCAGATATTATCAGCTATAGATAACTCACATCTAGATTTAGTATTTTTTAATGCAATATGAGATGACTTTTTCAATAGACCAGCAATAGAGCATCTCCTTTTAAGCGGTGTTCCCCCATGCGAAAATGTAAGCAACTGTTTAGTCAGATCTCTTGCCTTTAATGATGCATTCTCGGAATCCTCTAATCTTTCAAATATATAGTCTCCTGGACTAGCATGCATCTTTAATAGAGTAATATTCCCCATTATTACAGTAAGTATATTATTAAAATCGTGCGCAATTCCACCTGCTAATTGCCCTATCGATTCAAGTTTATTAATTTTTAATTGTTCTTCCTCAATCTGTAATCTCTCAGTATTATCTCTGAAGATTATTACAACACCAATAATTTTATTATTTCTAGTATGAATTGGGGAGAAACTATCTGCAATAATATACCTTGTGCCATCTTTTGAATTTAAATATGAACCTTTATTCAGGTTATTAGGTTTACCGGTTTGTAAAACTGTATTTACTATTTCCATTACATCTTGGTTTGATTCATTGTTGACAATCTTAAAAATATCAGTTAATGATTTGCCAATGGTCTCGTCTTTTAAATAACCTGTAAGCTTTGCTGCCATATCATTACAAAAAATTATTTTGCCATCTATATCTAAGGCAATTACGCCATCACCAATTGAGCTAAGTGTTACAGAGAGTTTCTCTATCTCTGTTAGCAGGACCTGTTCTGCAGTTTTGCGTTTTGTAATATCATTAAGAACACCGCGAAAGCCAATAATTTCTCCTGCTTCATCTTTAATAAGGGATGATCTACTTTCGCAGATAAGAGCGGGTTGATCTTTGCGGAAGATCTTAACCTCAGATATATTTATATTTGGAATGTAGTTTGAAGTTTGGTCAGTTGCGTTCTTTACTTTTAAAATATCGTCTACTGACATAATTTGAGATAGATGTATGCCTATACTGAATTCATTATCAGCAAAACCGAGAATTTCCATTGCAGTTCGATTGAGATATGTAATATTAAGGGAATTATCAAATTCATATATCATATCTGGAAGGAGTTCAGTCATCTCCCTATATCTTCTCTCACTTTCGGACAGAGCTTGTTCTGTATTCTTATGCTTTATAATATCTCTCACAAGTTGAATTATATGTTCTATATCAAGAGGTTTAATCTCATATGCCACAATCCCCTTCTGTTGTACAGCATCTCTGGCACTTTCAAGTGACGCATATCCTGTCATAAGAATGCACTCAGTTGAGGGTGATACTTCCATTATTGATTTTGCAACTTCATTGCCTAAGATATCTGGAAGTTTTATATCAACAAATGCAATATCATATTTATTTTCACGGCATAGGTCTAAACCGCTTGTTCCATTATAAGCGATGTCAACAAGATATTCTTCTTCATCCATAATATCACGAAGATTTTCAGCCTGACTTTCTTCATCATCAATGATAAGGATATTAACTTCCCTTTTCAATTAAATCCCTCCTGAAAATTAGTACATCTGTTAATTATACTAAATATAATCCGTCTTTTAAAATATCCCTAAGGTAAAAATATGATGAGTTTTCTTCCAAATAATTATAGGAAATTTAGGAAATAGTTTTTCCATTGCAAGGTCTTAATAATTGTAATAAGGATGATTGTTTTTATTCTATGCAATATTATTGCACTTCTTTTTTAATAATATTGTCAATAATATTAGTAAAATTGATCATATTGAGTGGTTTCTCAAGGTACAAATATACATTTTCATTTATGATTTTTTCTGATATTGTTTTCATCTCCATTGGATAACCAGTAATTGCAATTACTATTACGTCAGGTCTATACTTCCTGATTATCCTATATGTTTCAAGACCGTTCAGCGTCGGTAGCATAAGATCAAGAATAATTATGTCAAACTTCTGTTCCTGCACATTATGAATTGCAGTTTCACCGTCTTTTGCTGTATATACTAGATATTCTTTTTCTGAAAATATATCATATAAATTGCTGCAGAATTCCTTGTCATCATCAACGATCATTATAAAAGGTTCATTATTCTGGGATAACTCAATTAAGGTAAAAAGTTTTTCAAAGTCTATCGGTTTTCTTAGAACACCAAAAGCTCCTTCTGTAAGGGCTTCTTTTATCATATCTTCAACTGCAAAGGCAGTCATCATAATTACTGGAACTTTAGGATAAAATTCTTTAAGTTTTTTAAATGTGTCAACACCGTTCATTTTGGGCATCTTTACATCCATGAGAACAATGTCATAGTTATTACTCTCTGTCATTTTTAATGCTTCATGCCCATTATAAGCACATTCTACTTCGAATTCTTTCATTTCGAGGATATCTGAAAGATTATGACAAAACTCCTTGTTGTCATCAACCGTAAGTACCCTTTTTTTTATCATAAAATTCAACCTTTTACTAGAAATAAAAAACCAACTTGCTTGAAATTGTGGTTTAAAAATTATAACGACAAAAGCATTATTTAATTTAATAAATCTAATCTATAATATTTAATAATAAATATTATACCCCCCCTGCGAGAAGTCGACTTAAAAATATCGATAGATGATAGAATAAAATAAGTAGATCATATTTGATAATGGTAAGTAAGTTCCATAAATTATATTTGAAAATTTATAAAGGTCAAGAAAATTTTAAAAAAATTATAAATATGTTTTCTTGTCCGTAAATAGTGGGTAATAATATAAGATATAAATAATTCTCATTCTTAAATCGATTGATTATATATATAGTTTTTCATAACTATGATAATGAACAACAGGATAAATTTCTTAACATTATATAAAATAATTCCTCTTCTTAACTGTATTGGTTAAGTTAAATTGCTAATTCATCCCTTAGTCCGCATTTTATTTTTTTTGAATACAGATGATCATTATCTGTATTGTATGCCCAGCACATGTTTTTAGCATCAGGGTATACCTCATATACCTTTTCCCTGATCACTGAAGCATCATCAATATAGTCATTTATTATAAAATTTTTTGATCGATTTATAAATTGGGAAAGTCCCTTTGCCATTTCTATTGTAAGATCTATTAGGTGATGGCATCCATCCTTTCCACCCAGAGTTTCAATAACCTTATTATTAAATCCCTTTCCTATCTTTAATCCTATAACATGCTCTATTCTTTTGCTTACCAGACTGCAGACATCAACATAAGGAGCGCGCTTAAAATCAACTTCTGCATGTTTAATCTCTCGTGATGGGAACGTAACATGAAAAATTGCAGTTATATTATGTACATTATCAAGCATGGAGACCTCAAATCTAAGTAAACCTTTATCAATAAGATCGGCTTTAATATTCTTATTTCTTTCAAATAGTGACAAATATTAACCCCCTTAGTTTTCAATTAATTACCAGCATCAAATGATCAGTTATGTAATATCACACCAGAAATTACTGTAGTCAATAGTAAGAATGTTTACACCTTCTTGTTTATTCACGCTTACTTTGCCGCTCTTAACAATCTCTTCAATCTGGCCTGGTGTATTCAATATTTCGTGAAAATTAGTATCTCTGTTCCATGGAGGAAATCCAACAAATACAACATTCCATAATTCATCAGCTATGCATTCAGTATTTAAATTTTCTTCATTTTTAATTCTGTTATTTATATTAACCAGAAGATGGAGCAGATTCGGATTTATTTCTGTATCAACTGTAAGGTGCATTTTCCTGCCTGTCCCGCCATAAGAAAGTGGAATAAGAACACCTAGTCCGTATTTAAATTGGACCTGATCGATCTTATTCAAATATTGATTTTTAAATTCATGCCAATCAATGGAGAGAGCCTCGCGCTCAGTATATCTTTTAAAAGAGTCATTTATCTTCTTTGAATAAAAATCGATAGTAAGATGAGGCTTTGTGCCAATCTTAGAGAAGGCTAACATAAATCCCATAAGACGCCAGTCTATATGTTTTCGGGATTTTTCTCTTAAACCCTCCATAAGTTGATCAATATCGTTTACTCCAACAAATATCTCACTCATTTCATCTCGAATATCGATATAATTGTCAATCATTGTTTGTGAGATATCATTTATATGATAACCCCAAACATCAATCATTGTAAAAAGCGTTAGTGAATTTATGAATAATTTAATTGAGGATTCATCATTTAATATAGTCTTGAATTCTTTGTCCATTAGTAAAGGTTCAAATGATAAATAAGAGGATTCACCTGTATAAAGAGTGCCTATTAGAAGGTGATACTGTACAACCTTTTTTATTAAAATGATCTCTTGGGCTGACAGCCCCCTGTTTTCTAGAAGAGCCATCTCTGTTATCATCTCAGCGCTTTTTTCATTATGTATCTGCCTGTTAACATATCTCCCAATATCATGGAGCCAAAGTATAACGGGAATTAGCAGTGGAGAAAAAGAGGATATTGACTTTGCCAGATCGTTAACCTTATCAATCGCTTCTTTATTCAATCCGCTTTCAGGAAAATTTGCGGAGCAGATGCTGTTATAAGCAGCTTGAGTCTGGAAGGTATGTATAATTGTTCGGAAAAACTCTTGAGGCTCATCTCTCTGCCAGTTCATGAAAACCTCAGAAAGAGGTGGGAAAAAATTTATTAGAGTTTCAAATTGCATTGTTTGATTTATATGATTCTTATTCCCAAACACCCATTCAACTGTAATACTTCCAGAAAAGGCTGTTATGCTATACCTAAAATCATTTTCTGATTCCAAAATATCCTCCAATTTGTTTTATCAAAAAGCTGAATTTAATATTATGAAAGGTTAGAATGTTGAGTAATTATTTCAAGTAGAATTCATAAAAAAAGAAATGAATTATTTTCCTAATATCACTTGAGTATGATTAGAATTGCGATCATGATCATTCCTCATTCCTAAATACCAAACTCTGTAGAATATCAATAATTAGACCAATGACTAGAAATAGAAATGTACCGAACAATATTATACCCTGTATTAGAGGAATGTCCCTCTTGTAAAGCGCCATGATCAGGAGTCTTCCGATTCCAGGCCATGAAAATACAGACTCTGTAACAACAGCTCCTCCAAGATATGCGCCAAAATCGAGCAAGACTATTGTCAAAACAGGACTAATGATGTTTTTAAATGCAAAAACAAAGATGATCCTGCTCTCAGAGAATCCGAGAGACCTGACTGTTCGGATATAGTCCTTGTTCATTACTGTAATAAGCTCATTTCTTACAATTCTCACGATAAGAGCAAGTGATCTTGAAGCAAGGGCAAGGGATGGGAGTATAATATAAGAAGGATTAAAACCTTTCATACCTGATGGTGGAAAAAGATTGAGGAAATAGGAGAAGATTAATGATAAGATAAAACAGCTTACAAAGATAGGTGTTGAT
>JAXHTB010000610.1:0-1672 GCA_034190185.1 Spirochaetota bacterium
AGGGGATATAATGTCATCGGCTCTTGCGCATATGGGGAGGAGGCGATTAAGAATGTAGAGATTAGCCCACCTGACCTGATTTTAATGGATATTATATTAGAAGGAAAGATGGATGGCATAGAAGCTGCTGAGATAATAAGATCGAAAATTGATGTTCCTATCATTTTTTTATCCAAAGTTGAGGATGATTGCAGCCTGAATCGCGCAATTGATACAAGACCCTATTCTTATATAATCAAACCTTTTAAAGAAAAGGAGTTATATTCCGCCATTGAGATTGCTCTTAATAATCATAAATTGGAGACAGAACTTAGAGAAAGCAGGGAGCTTTTTAAGAATGTGATTGAGAGCAGCAATGACGGCATGTTTATTTTGGACGATAAAGGAATTGTACAGTTTGCCAATTCAACTGCATTATCACTTTTTAATTTAAAGCAAGACAATTTCATCAATCATTTATTCGGTCTGCCTTTTTTTATTTGTAATTCAGTTGAAATTGACATTATTCGTCAAGGTTTAAGCCCCGGTATTGGCGAAATGAGTGTCACAAATACAGAATGGGAAGGCAAGAGGGCAAATTTTATTACTATACACGACATCACTGAGCGAAAACAGGCAACTGATCAACTGTTTGCTGAAAAAGAACGACTTGCCGTGATATTGAGTTCAATTGCAGATGGTGTAATAGCTGCGAATAATGAAGGTAAAATAGTATTTTTAAACAGATCAGCAGAAAAATTAACAGGATGGACTGTGGAAGAAGCTGTTGGAAAGATATATAATGATATATTTAGCATTATCAATGATGATAATTACAGAAGGAATGAAAATCCGATACAAAAGGTGTTAGAAACTGGTGAATCTATAGGTATTTCCAATCATTCTGTATTCATTAATAGATGTAAGGAAGAGATAGTGATTGCAGAGAATGCAGCGCCTATTCGGAATAATGATGGCAATACTATTGGAGTTGTTCTTGTATTTAGGGACGTTACAAATCAGAAAAAAATGGAACAGGAAATACTTAAAGTCGAGAAGTTAAAATCAATTGGCATCCTTGCAGGCGGAATTGCTCATGACTTCAATAATATCCTTGTTCCAATACTGGGGAATATATCTCTAGCAAAATTGGATGTTGATCCAGATAGTGAGATTGCAGAGATTCTGACAGATATTGAAGATGCTGCAATAAATGCTAAGAATCTTGTACAACAGTTATTGCCTTTTGCAAAAGGCGGCATGCCAACTAAGGAAACAGCATCTATTACTGAGGTGATTAAA
The DNA here is from genome assembly GCA_034190185.1 of Spirochaetota bacterium. Classification (GTDB taxonomy): domain Bacteria; phylum Spirochaetota; class UBA4802; order UBA4802; family JAFGDQ01; genus JAXHTB01. The sequence goes on from JAXHTB010000610.1 coordinate 1,282, forward strand.
GAAACAGCAATTTTTATTTTAAGGGGATCTAATGTATCATGCGATTTTTTCATAGTAGATAATATTTGGCCTGTTAATATAGATTATGGGCAGATGAGTCAGGTAATCAATAATTTGATAATCAATGCATCACAATCAATGCCTGATGGCGGAATAATTCAGGTGCGTGTTGAAAATATCCCAAAAGGATCAAATAATCAACTCCCGCTTGAAGATAAAGACCATGTTAAAATATCAATTAAAGATCATGGCACTGGCATATCAAAAGAGAATATATCACATATATTTGATCCCTATTTCACTACAAAAGAGATGGGAAACGGACTTGGGCTTTCTATTTCTTATACAATAGTAAAGAATCATGATGGGCATATAACTGTTCAATCAATTG
>JAXHTB010000611.1:0-1672 GCA_034190185.1 Spirochaetota bacterium
CCTCAATCCGCTCTATATTTCCAGGTGGAACAGCCTGAGTTATCTCCCAGTTAGTGGGAATACCATTAATAAGAATTACAGTAGCATCACTCCCTACTCCCCTAATATTAGGATAGGCAGGAAAGGGTGCATATGCTCGTCTTAGTGTGATACCAGCTGCTGAGCGTAATACATCTCCGATATCTCCATTTGGCAGATTCGTGTATCCAATATCATCAGATGTAATAACAGAAATTGAACCAGGAATATCCTTTACAGATTGTTTATGTTTTGCTGCTGTCACAACGATATCCCCTAGTTTTATCTCCTTTTTCACATGATCTTTGTTCACATTTTCTTTCTCTCTTTTGTCTAATGTGACGTCTGACTCTGTGCCCTCATCCTCCTGTGCTAAACCTGCATGTATAAAGAAAACAGGTAGGATAACAAATCCTAAAATAATTCTTACAGCAAACTTCATTACAACCTCCTTAAGAATTTTATATCGTATTATTTTTTTATAATATTTATCCACAACATAACATTAATCTAATAACAATAACACATGTAAAACTCAAAACCTGTCAACTTTTTTTTCTTATCTCATAAAAAATATTCAATCCAGATTTTCATCTGCGCTACTTGACCCAGTAAATAACCTGTAAAAAGCCTATTGAAAAAAATTATCTTTTTTCTTAATATCAGCTAAATAAAAATAATCACCTGTTCCTCAGACTCTGCACCTACAATCACAACCATATACTTTTTAACAATAGTTGAGATACAATAATAATTGTCAACAATTAATTATCAAATTTTTCTATACAACATATCGGTTTTTCCGATAGGTTGAAAATAAAGAGCTGATTCGGATGTTGTTATTCGTTTGTCTTTTATTTGCTTGCATATAACTCGATTATAATGATATCTTCCTGTAAGAAGTTAAAATATTCTTGCGCTTTAATTGCTTTTTCTTTAAGATAGTCCGAAATCAAAGCCTAAGGGCATGATAAAATTTAATTTTAGGGCAGATATTTTCACAAATCACAAAATTACAATCTATGCAGTCCAAAAGTATGGCTATTATTAAACCTTTGCGCCTTTAAGGTGATTCTATTATGTTAAAACTGAATACGGTGGAATCATACAGATGCAAGCCCATCTTTTTGAGATACATTTCAGTGTAGCGAACAAAATTATCCTCCCTGTATTCAACAAAGGAAACATATTACGCGGCGCCCTTGGCAGAAGCTTAAGGGATATGGTGTGCCTCTTCCCACAGGAAGAGTGCATAAAATGCGGCATTGTCGAATGTGTATATAGAGACTTTTTTAATTCTATGCCCAACCCCGATGTTAAGAAACTCTCCAAAAACGAAAACATACCAAGACCTTATGTAATCAAGCCGCCTTTAGAGAAAAAAGAACTCTATAAAAAAGATGAAATAATAAAATTTGATATTGTAATATTCGGAAAAGCCGTCCAATTCCTGCCGTACATCTTGATTATGCTAAAAAATGCCGCATCCAGTGGACTTGGGAAGAACAGGGGGAAGGCATGCCTTGAAAGGATTTATCAGAAAAATCCCGTTACCGGCAATGTGCATGAACTCTTCTCATCAGAGAATGACATGGTTTATCCCAGGGATATATTCTTTACTGAGAATGATTTTAAGACAATGGATGTTGATCGG
>JAXHTB010000612.1:0-1666 GCA_034190185.1 Spirochaetota bacterium
AGCCACAATTGTCGACACGAGCGAACCGGATCTTGGTCTTGAAACTCTAGCAGAATGTGATCTTGATATATTCTTGTTAACTTTGCCAAGGAGAGGACAGATTTTAGAAGAATAGAAATTGATTAAATATCTCCATGTCTCTTTAATCCCCACCTCTCCTTATTTTACAAAAAAATGTGGGTAGAAGTCAGTAATTGACCATAGGATTATTGGAGATTTACTAAAATATAAACATAAAAAACTAAAAAATTATTGAAAAATTACTTATTAATTTTAATATGTTAGTATGTGTAATCATGCTAAAGTTTTCTTTTTCATATTAATTGCACTTATTCTTATAATTAACTATGCTTTTGCATGGGATTATGTATATCTTGGTAGTATAAGTCAGATGTACGATGATAATATAAATGCCTCAAGTGAAAATAAAGAGGACGACTTTATCACTACTTTTATGATAGGTATGGGAATAAATCACGAAAGCAGAACTCAATCCCTTCAATTCCTGGGTCATATTAATCAGCAGATATATTTCAAACATTTTGATTTAAGCAATAACTCCCAGGATTTATCAGTAAATTATTCAAACGAAATAACAGCATATGATAGCCTACATATTGGAAACATCTTTAATCATCACCCTGAAACACAGACCTTTGAAGATTCATTAGGCAGAACACCTGGCAGACATGGATATTACAGTAATACATCTAATATCAGATATACAAAATTAGTAATTAGACAATTATCATTTGATACACATTATAGTTACTCATTTACTAAACACTCAAGTGAAGAAGAGATGGATTCTTATTCTCATAGCACAGGTATTACTACAGGTTACCTATGGAATGCTACAAATAGTTCTTTTTTATCCTATAACTATATTTATACTGAATATGAGACTGAAGAATCAAATTCTGAACATACAGCAAATATCGGACACAATTATATGTTTTCAAGAAGATTATCCACTTCATGTCATGCTGGAATAGTCTATATTAAGACATCCGATGATAACAGCTATAGTCCTTCTGTTTCAGTTTCAATTCGAGATGAAATAGATGAAAATAATATAATTGTAGCTTCAATCTTAAAGCAAAGAAATACAAGCGCTCATACAGATGAAGTTAGCGATGACTGGAGGATATCCGGCAATTTTACTAGAGAAATATCTAGAGATATATCATACTCCTTTGCCATATTTTACGGACAGAGTGAAACAAGCCCTTCGAACACTACTAATAAACTTTTTGGAGCAATAACATCATTTACCTATATTATTACGGAAAATGTAAATAGCGCCATAAGTTATACCCTTACAAGAAGTATAACAGAGGAAGAAGGAGCCAGTGACAGCAGGTACTTTAGGAATCAAGTACAATTGTCATTGTCAGGAGAATTCTAATCTAAATCCATAAATTCGATGGTATTACAGATCGATTTTTTACAAACAACTTCCTACTCATGTAAATGGAGGATAAAATATTGAAACGATTATTATTTATATTTATACTTGTGGTATGTTTCACAATTCCTGCTGCATTATTATCTGCTCAAGAATATACAGTTGGCATAGGTGATATCCTTGAAATTAGTATATTGCAACCAGATCAATCTACAAGCAATGTTACTGTTTCTCCTAGCGGCAATATAACAGTTCCTT
>JAXHTB010000613.1:0-1648 GCA_034190185.1 Spirochaetota bacterium
TGAAGATGGGGATGGGAATATAAGAATATTTAAAACAAGTACAGACATAGTAAATTTTATAAAAAATGTTAAATTTCCTTGTTATATTTTTATGACCCATCAACACAGTCAAATACGTAAGATAACCAATAAAATATAGCCCCATATAAAAATTCTGCTTTATAAAATAAAGCTGCAGACAACATACTAAGCAAAATTGATATGAAAGTAACTTGGTTTGGTGTTAATTTTGTATATCTTACTATTATTAGGATCAATCGCCTTGCCAGCGGAAGAGAGCTAATAACAGCCCACCAGCTTTTAGGAAGTGTTAAAGAATTTTCAACATCTGTCAAGGTTATCTGTTTTAAATTATCTAGGTTAGGTTTCATATTATCTTCCTCTTTATATAGGAACAATATTTACAATTTATTTGAAAAATAAATAGCATTATTGCAAAATACATATTAAAGTTATTATCATTTCAAATTAGCGTTAGGTTTCTGCAATTGGATTTATGCAAAGAAATAATAACATGTTTATATAATTCACATATTCAATAAATTTTAGTTTATAAGTTGTAATTTTTCGTGTAAAGGTTAAAATATATTTTTTTATATTTGAAATCATGTATGATTTTCAGAAAATATAAATTGCTTAAATGTATTTACTATGTTCTATTGAGTTTATTTTTAAAAGTTGTAATTATTGTTGATCAAAAGGCAAAACAATAGCTATATGGTTGATTAATTTGCTAATAATTTTTGAGGAAACATATGAGTGACAGTTTTAAAATAATTATTGAACCCAAAAAAGGAATTAAGAATTACTGGAAAGAGCTGTGGCGATATAGAGAGCTTTTTCTATTTCTTGCTTGGCGAGATGTTCTTGTTCGTTATAAACAGACATTCATAGGGATAGCATGGAGTGTGTTTAGGCCACTTATTACTATGCTAGTATTTACATTCGTTTTTAGTAAACTTGCAAAGCTTCCATCAGGCAGCAATGCTCCTTATCCATTGATGGTTTTTTCAGGACTGCTTCCATGGCACTTTTTTTCAAGTGCTATTAATTTAAGCAGTTTATCCCTTGTTAAAAATGCTAATATGGTAAGGAAGGTATATTTCCCTAGAATAATAATCCCAACAAATACATTAATAGTGAGTTTTATTGACTTTCTTATTGCATTTATTATTCTCATTGGAATTATGATATGGTATCAATATTTACCTGGGCTTCAGATTTTAACTTTGCCCCTTTTCTTAATCATCGCATTTATAGCCTCCTTAGGCATAGGTTTATGGTTTTCTTCGTTAAATGTAATTTACAGGGATTTTCAAATTCTTGTACCTTTTTTTATCCAATTTGGTCTTTATATTTCTCCTGTTGGGTTTAACAGTTCAATAGTACCAGAGCAGTGGAGATTAATATATTCTATTAATCCAATGGTTGGTGTAATCGATGGTTTTAGATGGGCAATATTAGGTGGGGATCTTAAATTATATATGCCTGGATTTATTCTTTCAATAGTATTATCATTAATAATTTTTTTTACTGGAATTATATTTTTTAGAAAAACAGAAAAGATTTTTGCAGATGTTGTATAAATGATATAAATATGTTAATAATATTTATTAAATTGTAGAATATTACATGAGGAATCGATGAA
>JAXHTB010000614.1:0-1638 GCA_034190185.1 Spirochaetota bacterium
GAGCCCCTTTTCCATCTATTCCATGACAGCTAGCGCATGCATATTTATAAACTTGAGCTCCATTTTTAAGATGAGACCAATTATCCTGATCCAATTTCTTTTGCTCACTCCAAGCAGTGGGTAAAAGAAAAAGAAGAATTAGTGAGAGAAGCAATACTGCTGAACAACACTCTATTATTTTATGACTTTGTTTAATATTCATATTTATTATTTAGAATCAGAGTTGTAATGTTAATAATTATTTATCTAATCTAATTTTAATATTGCAAAATATTGAGCGCGTCTATCATTCTGAAATATATAACAATTATATTATCTTGTAGTGTAGATAGAATAACTAAAACCAATTTTGTGTTTGTAGCTTTTCTTATTATATCTAATTTTAAATATATCGAATACTGTAGTAACATCTTAGAAAACTTTACTTATTCTCTATCACAATAGAATAAATGTCGTTTTCTAATGATCTATTAATTTTATAAGTTTTCGAGTTTAACTATATCCTTAATTACTCGATCAATGTCAAGACATTTAGTATATGGAGTAAATAAATAAAAATGTCAATAATAAATCAAAAAATTTATACAATTAAATTTTATAACGCCACTTAAATCACTACTGTCAGCATATCAGAATACAAAAAACATTAGTTAAGTGAATTGTGCTTAAGATTGTTAAATTTCCCTACAATTGTTGTGAAAATACTATAAAATTTGATATGGAATGAGCATTTGGAATATTAATATATACGCTGTTGAGTCTGTAGAAAAACTCAATATTACAGAATACTCATCTGTGTAAAAACTATCAACCTAATATAATTATCTACATCGTTGAATTTTCATCAGATAGTTACTAAATCCTGTTTATATTATTCCTGCATTGCCAATAATTTCTCATATTTGCCGTATCTCAATATCTTTTCTATGTTGTGGACAATACAATATAAATTCCATTGTATGTTCACCTTATTTCTTGTCCTCAGTGTAAAACGGTTCAGTCCCTTAATGTCTTATGTTCCCGAACACAGGTTCTATGATACCCATTCGACGGCTGTATATATCTCGACCTTCAGGTGTGTCGATCTTCTTCTTCATCTCCTCCGAATAATTCCTGTGGAAATATTTCTCTATTACATATAATGTCCTATACATTGTCTTGTCAGACCTGAGACAATTGTTTCTTAGGGCACAACTACGGCAGTTGGTCCTCGTGGATATATATCTTCTGCCTTCTGTATTATTGAATGTCTGATATCCAGAATATTTAAGAACTTTACTGTTTGGACATATAAAATCATTAGTATCTTCTCTGTAAGTGAAATCCTCTTTAGTGTAACGGGAGACTTTCGACGGACGATGCCTGGCTCTTTCAATAAATCTGGGATCGCGATTCCTGAATTGCTGATCAGGTATATAAGCATCTATTTTCTCTCCAGCTAAATATTTAAGATTATCTTCGCTAAATGAACCTGTGTCAGATATCAATATTTTCCCCTCTAAATAATCTTCACCTTGGCCTATAGAATTCGCGTTTTCCTTTGCACCTTCAATCATCGGCTTCAGTAGTCCTTGTTCCTGACCATTGCCAAAGGCCTCAGCTTCTAATATTATCTGATTCTTGGAATCACTTATCGCC
>JAXHTB010000615.1:0-1635 GCA_034190185.1 Spirochaetota bacterium
ACTAATAAGCTCTGTCAATCTCATCACTATTTCAGAGGACATTTTGCGGGAACTTAAGAAGAAGGAACAGAAGAAGATCCAACAGGATATGCAGCATGAGGTTGAATAGAAAAAAAGAGAAAACTGTAGCGAAGATTCACTACTGATGTAGCTTATACACAGGCATTGGATGATATTATTAGAATGCTGAATAGCGATCTTGAGGAGATAAATATGTACATTCAGAAGAGGAATACCGATGGGAACTAATCAAGAATGAGCATAAGATGCTTGATAACACATATAAAAGATTTTTTATTAAAAAATTTAAATTTTTCATTGAGTAGGAAGAATATGAGATCAATAATTGTTGTGATTTATTTATTAATGATAATTATAACTTCCGCAGCAATTGCACACTCAGAGGAGAGTGAGGAGGAGTCATTTTTAGGGAAATGCTTCTCCTTTGTTCCTAAGGAGAAGAAAGGGCCAGATGAAAAAAAATGGTTTTATACCCTTTCTGGCTGGTATAATAAAAAGGAGGGCAACACAAATACACTTAGCACCAATTTTGCTTCAAGTTTAGAAATTAACAACAATATTTCAAGTTTTATTATATCCTATGCTGCCTTCTATGAAGAAGTCGATAAAGAGAGAAAGGAGAACAAGGGCACTGGGGTAATCAAATTTGATCATTATATTACTAACAGAATTGAATTATTTATCTTCTCACAATCGGATTTTAACAAAGAAACCCTGCTAGATCACAGATACAATACTGGAACAGGCGCTAAACTCGATTTTATTAGGAATGAAATTCTTACTCTGGATATTAGCGCTGCTATTCTCTACCAATATGAAAACTATAAATCAGAGAGTCCCACTGATGATTATAGATGGTCTATGAGATTTAGAATAAAATTTTCCCCAATTGATATAGTAAAGTGTGGTTATACCTATTTCTATATACCTAAAATAGATGATGGGATGAGCTATAGACTTGATCTGGATACTTTCATGAGCATAGAAGTTGCTAAAAACCTCTCCTTCAAAATAGGATATACTAATCAATATAACAAAAATGCTATTGAGGGGACTAAAAAGACTGATGAAAACTTATATTCTCAGATTAGTATTCACCTGTAGAAAAAAGACGCTTCACCCACGCTCCTGTGCAATTGGTGATTGTTCTATCTTTCGATGAATCTTCTGCATAGATCCAGTTTATACTTATTAAGAGCAACGTAGTTTGTTAATAAATTTATCGTTCCTATACTTTAGTAGGGTATTGTACTCCTCATTGGCAGTTTTGTAGTCCCGGAGTTTACAGGCGCACTCAGCATAATAATAGTGCAGGGATATATCATACTCTGAACCAGGAGCAATTGATTTAATCTGGACTATAGATTTAAAATACTTCTTTCTCATATAATGCAGCTTAGCCATACTGAGAAGGCCACTTCCATTTCTGGGTTTCAGATTCAAGGAGGTCTCATAATACTTATTTGTCATCTCGAGCTGGTTTCTATCGAAATATATGTCCCCGATTAATAAAAAAACTCTCAGTTCCTTTCCCGATAGTCTGTTAATATTAGTATTATTGATAAATATATTACCAGAGTCTGGTTCAATCAGCCTTATTATTTTCAGCCGATA
>JAXHTB010000616.1:0-1626 GCA_034190185.1 Spirochaetota bacterium
AAGACCTTTATCTCTTCTAGTCCATATTCCATCAGGCCCCCGGAAATCAGCTATTCCTGAATCTGTGCTTATTCCTGCGCCTGTAAATATAACTATGTACTCAGATTTCATAATCCAATTTGCTAAAGTCTCAATTCGTTCATCTAACTCTGTCATTTTATTTCTCTACTAACTGGTTTCATACTGATAAATTTCATACCTGTTATTAAGGTATATAGATATAAAGAATTCAATATGAATTTATTTTATTGGTATAAGGATTTATTTTGCATAAAAAATAGTAACTGCTCAGCCTGTAACTGTCAAGGAAACAATGATTCAAGTGAGAAATTGGTAAAACGCAGATTTGGAAAATTGTTAAGCGGTACGATTTATTCGATGCTTTATCTTTAACATAAAAATTTCTGGATTAAACCTTTTTATTAAAAGCTGACAGAAATTCTTTCTGCTTCATTAAATGGAACCATTCTAATGGGACCATTCTAATAAAAGAAATTCTCCATTATCTAAATATTATTAATCGGTTTGTGATTAAAGGAGATCCAATCTATATGTAATATGGCTGTAGAATATAACTGAGTATTGACTAAAATATTATTTAGCTATATTTATAATCAGTTTTTCTTTTTCTTTTTTAATAGGGAGTATCTGGATATTCTTTTTCGCAGAGCCTTTAATTACGTTTCCTTCATAATCAAATGTAGCTTTACCAACACTGCAGCATTGAACAGTTTTATCTCCAGGAACAGGATCTAAACAACGCCCAGCATGGGAGCATTTGTTATGAAAAGCATAAAATCCTCCATCATCACCCTGGATAACTAAGACTTTCTTTGGTAAATCTTTGCTTTCCAGACGAATTGCACCATTTTTTTCTGATAATTCAGTGGTTCTCTGTAAGTCAATGGTTATTTTGCCATCATTATAAGACCAGCATTCATTATCAATTGGCTTTTTCGTGGCAGGTATACCCAAAATTCTTTGAAATACATTTCTTTTTAGGGTTTTTTCTTGCATTTATGACCTCCTCTTATTTTTTTAAAGATAGATAGTTAATAATACCAATATCTATTAACTCAGGTTACATCTCTTAAGTCTTCAGATTATAAAAATAAAATTACTATACTAAAATCATAAAAACATGGATTTACAATAATTTCTGCATCTCTTTCTTTAGTTCTTCTCTGAAATCAGGATGAGCAATCGCAATTAATTCATTTGCTCTTTCCCTTTCGGTTTTGCCCATAAGTTTTGCAACTCCGTATTCTGTGACAACAAAATCAGACATGGCCCTGGGAACTGATGTTATGGCAGGATCCTTGAAACGAGGCACAATAGACGAAACCCAGTTGCCATCATTCATAAGCTTGCGTGATAACACACCATGTATAGATCTTCCTCCACGCGAAAGAAGGGCTCCCATTATGAGTTCAGAGAGTTCAGGGAAGCCCGGAATTGGTTCCAGAAGATCTTGTGGGTGGTTTGGATCCGGAGGCTGCTCTTGTATATGGTCTGCATGATATAAGGGCTTTTATGCCAGGTAAGCTCTTACGGTCCAATAGAGGTTTTTTGCTTCTGGATTTCATTGACCGGATTCCTGAGAGGGTGCTCAATGTTGTTCTCAAT
>JAXHTB010000617.1:0-1624 GCA_034190185.1 Spirochaetota bacterium
CAGGGAATGCCTAATATGGATGAGATCAAAGAAAAAATAAAAATCGAGGATATTAAAACCAAGGTTAAGGATAAGGTGGTTGAAAAACTATAAATTTTAGAGGTATTTAGGAAATGAATTCTCAATTTAAACTTACTCTCCTTGATAAGAAGAATATAAAGTCGCTTGTCTCTGATGCAGGAGATAGATTACCTCCATCAGGAATCAGAGAGTTTTTTGACATTGTTTATTCAACTCCTGATTGTATATCGCTAGGAGTTGGGGAACCAGATTTCGTAACCCCATGGAGAATATCAGATACAGGCGCTTTTGCAATTAAAAATGGATATACACACTATACTCCAAACAGAGGACTGCCGGAACTTCGTGAGCTTTTGTCCGATTCTATCAAAGAGAAAACCAATGTGGAGTATAATCCAGATGAGGAACTGATAATCACAATGGGCGTGAGTCAGGGTCTTGATCTTGCTCTCAGGAGTGTTGTAAATCCTGGAGATGAGGTAATAATTTTTGAACCATGCTATGTATCCTATTCTGCCAATGTTGACCTTGCCTATGGCAAACCAGTCGTTGTGCCAACAGACTTTAATGATGATTTCAGAGTTGATGTAAATAAATTAAGAAAGTCGATTACATCCAGAACAAAGGCAATTATTCTAAGTTATCCCTCAAATCCAACAGGTATGACTATTGATGAGCCAACCCTAAAGAACATAGCGGCAATAGCATATGAGAATAACCTTATCATAATTTCTGATGAGATATATTCAGACCTAACTTATAATGAAAAGCATACATCGATAATATCAATGCCTGGGATGAAAGAAAGAACAATTTACCTGAATGGATTCTCAAAAGCATATGCTATGACTGGCTGGAGACTTGGTTATATTGCTGGGCCTCAAACAATAGTCGATATAATGCTTAAGATTCATCAATATACTGCTCTATGCGCTTCTTCGATCTCTCAATATGCCGCGATTGAAGCAATTAAGAACTCTCGCAAGGATGTTGAACGGATGAAGTCTGAGTATTTAAAAAGAAGAAATTTTATGTATAATCAATTTATTGAAATGGATCTTCCTTGTCACATCCCAGAAGGGGCCTTCTACCTATTTCCAAATATATCAGTAACTGGCATGAGTTCAAAGGAGTTTGCTATTGAACTCTTAAAGGCTGAAAAGGTCGCTGTTGTTCCAGGTGATGTGTTTGGGTCTTCGGGTAAAGATCACATCAGATGTTCTTATGCTACATCCTTAAAAAATATAAAGGAAGCAATGAAAAGAATGCGAAGGTTTTTGGAAAAAGTTTGTTGATCGAGATTGGAACATAGTAACACTTTTACAAAATCCATACTGATTTAACATTTATAAAATTTCGATTATATCAGTACAGGATGTCCTTGATTGAGGAAGCACCAGCCTAATTATAACATTACACTATTCTTATTTTATTCACTATGCTGTCTAAATAATTATTAATTACGATTTGAGAAAATCCAATGGCTTTCCTTATAGATGGTTTCAATCTTATATATAAATTTCCTCAACTTGAAGAACTTATGTATCAGGACAGACTTGTAGATGCAAGAGTTGGACTGCTGAATAAGCTGAAAGAATATCAG
>JAXHTB010000618.1:0-1621 GCA_034190185.1 Spirochaetota bacterium
ATTTCTTCATATTTTATAGGTAATAATACTTCACAATTTACTTTTAATCCTATTTTTTGCAGTTCATAAGTAAGACATTTTTGGTAAGCAGATTCCAATAACCCAGGACCTAAATACCGATGAACTTTTATAGCAGAACTTATAATTTTATGTCCAATGTCCTTAATATTATTCAGATCTAATCCCTCACTTATTTTTTTTGCGTCCTTAGCGTCTTTGCGGTTTAATTTTCCTGCTTCTTAAAAATGGGGTGATCTTTTTTTCAAAAAATGCGTCATGTTTTACACCCCACCCTTATTGCATGATGCGCCACTCTATCCCTAAATAGGGCAACTGCGATGTTTCTTTCTTTCGGCACATAGCGCTTGAAATAACTGAATGGCGATGGCTCATAACTCATTTCTAAAAGTTCTTCCCGCAGCAATATCAACTCATTTTCAAGATTGAAAAAAAACTGCTGACCTGATAACTTTCCTCCGTTTCCACGAAGCGCCTTATAGAACGAAAGATACAGATTTTCGTATGAGACAACTTTGTCATATATATTGCCTATTCTTTGCAACTCTTTATCCAGCCTCCTGCCATTTTACCGAATTCATTCAATTCTCTTGAGATATATTCATACTGTTTAGAGGAAATATATTTTCGTTCAAAGGCAATTCTGAAAAAAACCCTCAGTTTTTCTATATCCAGATTTGCACTCTGCAATATTTCTAATCTGTTTTTGCTGTATATAGCCTCAACAATCTTTTCAAGAATATCTAAACTTATGTTTGAAATGCGTGTGCTTATTGTAAAACGCACACTTTTTGGAAAATTTTCACATCTGTCGAGTATCCAATCCAGAGCAGCATACCATTTTCTGAAAACAGGATAATCTTCATTCATTTTTCCTCATAAAAGTCTTTTATTATTGAGATGATATCTTTGCCATAATCCTCTATCTTCTTCTTGCCGAAACCGTTTATATCTTTTAACGACTCGATTGTTTTTGGCGCTACTTTTACTATTGCGGTCAATTGACTGTTATTGCATACTACATACACAGGAAATCCCTTTTCCTCGGCCTTCTGTTTTCTCCATTCTCGCAGACGTTCAAATAACAGCTTTTGGGCATCTGTTAGGGCTATATCTTCAACATTATCATTAAGAACAGTCTCATATTCAATAAATATGGTCCAGCACGCGTATTTTGCTGATTGAAAGAATTCTGCTTTGTACTCCTTTATTGTTTTATTAAGGCAAAACCTATTTAATTCTTCTTCAAGAAAACATCGCTTGCCTTCATCAAAGGGGATCGTTAGTATTTTAAACATTATTATATTCGGCCTGCTATATATACTAAAAATTTTACTATATATAATAATCCTTAATGCTATATGTAGTATAATGTATAGCATTATGAAAACAGCCAGCATATATACAAAAATAGCTAACCTTCTATGATTACCTTATGATTTTTTACTACAATAAGTACTATATTATTCAAATAAACGAAACTTTACTTAATATTGTTCGATTTTCTAAAAAAAATCGAACTAGGGGGTTAAAACCCCCTTGTATCCCCCAGCTTTAAAAAAACTCAAAAAGGTAAAAATGTAAAAAACCAAAAACTAATAAG
>JAXHTB010000619.1:0-1618 GCA_034190185.1 Spirochaetota bacterium
AAAATTTTATGATCTATTGTTATAGATAATTCCTGTTCTTGAGAGCTTTCCCAGAAGCCAGCGTTTTCTGCTCGGCAACAGAATTGAGGAGTCGTTGCTCGATATTATGGAATTGATAATCTAGGCGGTTTACACCAGTGAGAGGATGGAATTCCTGAAAGAAGCCAATATAAAAATTGAAAAATTAAGATATCTCGTTCGACTTTCTAAAGATTTAAAATTCATAAGCATTAAAAAATATGAGTACATTTCCCGAAGCTTAAATGACATTGGAAAGGAAATAGGCGGCTGGCTGAAATATACAATGTCAAAGTCAACAGGATAAGCTGAAATTATAGGATTATCTATATGCACAGTGCAAACAACCTTTTTGAAAAGATCATATCCTTTGAAAATGTGCTTGCAGCTTCACAAAAGGCAAAAAAGGGGAAAAGATATAAACCCTCAACCGCAAGGTTTGAATATAACCTTGAGCGGAATATTATAAGAATAACTGAGGCGCTTATGAATATGATTAAGAATATTGCGCTTTAGCGCTATATTCTTAATACTTTCAAGATTTAACAGCTTTATAGCGGCTTCATGTATGATATTTTTATTTTGTATTTTAGACATATAGAACCGTGACTTAAAATCATTATATTTAGGTTTTTTCGATTTCTGATCTGATAATATTCAAATCATCAATCCTCACTGTTGTATAGCTTTCTGGGATTAACTCCCATAAAGCTATACAACGCCCCCTCCACACTCCCTTTACCTTCAGTACAGACACTGCTTATCAGTACCCCTTTATGATTTAGGATCGCTATTCTTCATAAAACTGAGTGATCTATTATTAAACCCCAAAAATCGATACACTTCAGCTTTTTTCCAAAAAAACGAAAAAATTCAGGAAAATAATGAAACTGAAGAGAAGCGCTAAAACAACTATTGAGATTTCTGAAGATTTAGGGATAAGGCCTGATCTTTTATCGAGATGTAGAAGAGAATTAAGGGATAATAATGGGAAAGCATTTCCTGAGAAAGGTATTCCAAGGGATGAGAAATTATATATAGGCTAAAGAAGGAACTACCAGATGTAAAACTTGAGCGTGATATATTAAAAAACAGTGGCCATTTTCTCAAAGACTGAGAAGCGAGATACAAATTCATGAGAGAACATAGCAGCAAGTTTCCGGTAAAAAAAATGCACGAAGTGTGGGGAGTATCACGTAGCCATTATTGTGGCTTGTTTAAATCAAAACCTAGCAATCATTCTTTTCTTGACTATAAGAGTCCTGAAAAGTATAAAGAATTGCAGCTTAAAAATATAGCTTAGCAATGTGTTCAGAAAAACGACGCAATCCCAATGTCTAAGTTGCGCGAGTTCTTGACAGTACAAACAAAACATTAGAATATGGAACCACTTAAATATCAGGCAATTTTTTCTTTGGAAATTATATATTACAGGTTTATAGATGATAGAACTAACACTCGTTGTAATCGGTCTTCTGGTAATTTCATTCACATGCTCAGTGCTTGAATCGATTATTCTGTCCATTTCAAGACCATATATCCAGCTCCTTGTTGATAAGAAGATGCGCTCTGGCAGGATATTGCAGGAGCTTAAGCATGA
>JAXHTB010000062.1:0-13250 GCA_034190185.1 Spirochaetota bacterium
TTTAAAACCAAAAAGTGTTGCAGTTATAGGGGCTACAGAAAGGGCTGGAGCATGGGGCTCCTTTATAATGGAGGGTTTACAGGGAATGAATTTTTATGGAAAAATATATCCTGTAACCAAACGTGCTGACACAGTGTACGGTTTAAAGGCCTTTGCTGATGTAAGGGATATTCCTGATCCTGTAGACCTTTCTGTATTAGCAATTCCAGAACATATGGTAGAAGAGAACCTTAAGGCTTGCGGAGAAAAAGGTGTTAAGGGAGTTATTATGATAACTGCTGGTTTTAGTGAGGCAGTTGTGGAAGGACGTGAAAGAGAAATTGCTTTATCCAAACTTGCACGTTCTTATGGAATGCGGATCCTAGGGCCAAATGTCAGCGGTACCTTTAACCTTCATGCAAGATTCAGCGCTTCTCCTGCTGAGAATCTGTTTGCTACAAAATTAGCTGCAGTTTGTCAGGGGGGATACGCGTTTTACGATCTGCTGGTTTCTGCACGAGAAAGGAAGATGGGTGTGGGTAAATTTATTCACACTGGAAATGAGTGTGACACAGATGTGACAGATTTCCTTGAGTATTTTGAAACTGACAATGAGGTAGACGGCATAATAATGTATCTTGAGACTATCCGTGGCGGCAGGCGTTTTGTAGAGGTTGCTGCCCGTGTCTCACAGAAAAAGCCTATCATTGTTCATAAGGTTGGTCGAACTGAGAGCGGCGTACGCGCTGCGAACAGTCATACTGGCGCCCTTTCTGGTCCGCGCAGGATATATGATGGTGTATTTAATCAGACAAATATCATTCTGTCACCAACAATGGAGCTTTTGCTGCCTTTAGCTCATGCTGCGATTGAACGTCCTCCTATGAGGGGAAAGAATGTGGCAATCATTACAATGGGTGGTTCATGGGGTGTACCTTTGACAGACTGTCTTGAGGAGCAGGGGCTAATTGTGCCGGAATTAAGCTATGAACTTCAAAAAAAGCTCCGTGATCTTGGAATGCCTATAAGAGCCTCCACTAAAAATCCAGTGGATATTGGGGCAGCAGGGGTGGGGTCACTTTCACCTGATGTATTATCTGAAATTAGCCGTATTATGCTTGATTCTGGAGAGATAGACGCATTGATCCTTCATGGTTTGGGGAGACCAGGGATGCTTGATAGCGATTCATCTGTTCAATGGAAATTCTTTATGGAACATGAGAAAGCAATGATGACGAAAGTTAGCGCGCTTGAGATTGAGACAGGTAAACCTGTAATGATGGGAGCTCTTTTTACTCCATGGGAGAGTCAGACTGTTCATGATCTTAATAATGAAGGAATGAGAATATATAATTGTCTTGAAGACATTGCTCGTATCCTGTCATTGATGTACAGATATTGGCAAAAGAAGGAAAATAATATAATATAGATTATGAGAGAGAGAATATGTTTCAAGTAAAAGTTACAGATCATTTTGCAGCAGCGCATCAATTATTAGGATATGAAGGGAAATGCGAAGGGCTGCATGGGCATAACTGGAAGGTAGAGGTTTGTTTAGAGGGAGAAAATCTTGACAAAATTGGTATGCTTATCGATTTTAAGGTACTGAAAAAGATGTTAAAGGATGTGTTAGAAGAGCTTGATCATAAGATGCTAAATGAATTGGAGCCATTTCAGGAGATTAATCCAAGTTCAGAATTGATAGCGAGATATATCTATAAAAAGCTGGATAAGGATATTACAGATAATGTTGATCTTAAGTTTGTTTCTGTATGGGAGTCTGAAACTTCAAGAGCAACATATTATGATAATTAATATAGATATACTGTTGATAAATTCCTATGGATTATAGAATGAGTTAAATTATGGTTATTATAGGTTAATTCAATACACAAAAAAAATAGATCAATAGCATCTCAGGTAGGGAAGATACATATATTTTTATTTAGGATATTTGTGGTTATGGATAAGGAAAGAATAAAAGCGGCAGTAACTGAAATCCTTATAGCAATTGGTGAGGATCCTGGAAGGTCAGGGCTGCTTAAAACTCCGGAAAGAATTGCTGATATGCTTGAGGAGATATTATCTGGAAAGAAAAGTAACGTTGAAAAAGCGTTGCAGACAACACATGAACTTTCGCATGATGCGATGGTGATAATTAAGGCTATTCCATTTTATTCAATGTGCGAGCATCATATGCTTCCATTTTTTGGGGAATGTCATATTGCTTATATTCCAGATAACAATGAGATCATCGGTATAAGTAAATTAGCAAGGGTTGTGGAAATATTAAGCAAAAGATTGCAGGTACAGGAGAAATTTACTACAGAGATTGTAGAAACAATAATGACAAACCTTAATCCAAAGGGGGTAGCAGTTGTTGTAAAGGCTAGGCATTTGTGTATGGAAATGAGAGGCATAAAAACATCAAACGCAACAACAATAACTTCGGCCGTAAGGGGTATATTTAGAAAGGATAATAAGACAAGAGAAGAATTTTTAAAATTGATAGAATAATTGTTCAAAAAGGATCTTGCCAACTGGATTTCGATAGATAGTATGATATCAGTAATCCTGAAATAAGAGTAATTTATTATATTAATAACACCAGCCTCTTTCTTCGATGTATCGATTTATATCTTGCAAATGAAGCTGCATCGATTCTCCAATATATATTAGCGCCCTTTGATGTTATTATGAACTGAAGGAAGGGGAGTTTGCTAATAACTAGATCTATTACCCTTTTCTGCAATGATTTACTGGAACACTTAAAAACTGAATTAGTAATAATTCATATAATTGTTGTTGATGTATTATTTTAGAATGGAAAACACTGACAGTCGCCTTTTTTTATCAATTGTAAGCAGGCATAGAAAAATTCAGACACGATAGTGATATTAAGGAGGTTATTAATGAAGATTATTGATCTCACACCGGAGTATCGCAATACATATTTTCAATGCTTAGAAGAATGGTCAGATGAAATAAAGGAAGCGGGAGATCACAAAGCTTGTTGGTATAATAAATTTAAGGACAAAGGGCTTAGAGTAAAGCTTGCGCTTGACGACAAAGAAACAGTGGGAGGAATGATACAGTATCTGCCAATAGAAGAATCATTTATTCAAGGAAAAGATCTCTATTTTATCTTGTGTATTTGGGTTCATGGATATAAGAAAGGTAGGGGGAACTTTCAGGGAAAAGGTATGGGAAAAGCTCTTCTTAAAGCAGCAGAAAGTGATGCAAAAGATAGAGGAGCAAAAGGTATAGCAGCCTGGGGGATGCTGCTTCCCTTTTGGATGAAAGCATCCTGGTTTAAAAAGCATGGATATAAAAAGGCGGATCGTGATTCTATAAGCTTGTTGGTTTGGAAAGCTTTCTCAGATGATGCCAAGCCGCCTCATTGGATTCATCAGAAAAAAGATGTTCCATCAATTCCTGGAAAAGTTACTGTTACTGCCTTTATTAATGGATGGTGTTCTGCTCAAAATATGGTATACGAGAGAGCTAAAAGAGCAAGCGCTGAATTTGGTGAAAGAGTGATTTTTCAAAGTATCGACACATCTGATCGAGTTGAATTTTTAGAATGGGGTATTGCTGATGGGATATATATTGATGGAAAATTAATCAGTACAGGCCCTCCTCTTTCATTAAAAAAAATCAGAAAACTAATTTCTAAAAAGATTAAAAAACTTTAGGTTAGGGATTTCAATCAACCTATTTTTGTAAAGTAAGATATTTAGTTTTATTAGTAAAAGATCATATCTTTGGATTTAGTTATTACAGAGATCTGTTAGTATTTCGAAGAAAATTATTTGACAAATAGACCTTAATCATAAAAATATCAGGCAGTATTCTATATGAATTAAATTAGTATCTTGAAAATTTTAGTTTTAGTTTTCTGAAATACTAATCAACTTTTAATATTTTCAACCTTTCCTTAGGATGCAAGGTTGCTAACATGTTTAGAGGAAAAAAGATAGTAATTAGGGTTATGAGCCCTTTGCTTTTTAATAGTTTCTTGACTTTTTACATGATTCCTTGGATCAATTTTTTGCTTAAAATCCTTTATGTTGCAGTCTATTGTCATCGGTATACAAGATGTTATAAATGCAGATGCATATTAGGATATATTAGTAATAGCTTATATATCATTTTTTTATCCCTTATAACACACTGTATTATTTTACATCTGATGTAAACTTTTTCGATTATTTCTTTATTATGATTTTGCTTTAGAAGTTGTAATCAATATACACTTTTAGTGGATAAATAATGGAGGATTATTATGGATTACAGTTTAACAAAAGAGCAAGAGTCCTTAAAAGAGGAGTTTGAGGAATTTTTCGTCCAAGAGATGAAATCAGCTCCACCTGAGTATGGCAGAGGAGGTCTTGAAGGGATGTTTGCAACTGATGAAGGTTGGGCATTTCATAAAGAGATCGCGCATAAACTTGGTGAAAAGGGATGGCTTTCAATGCCTTGGCCAAAGGAATATGGCGGTCGGGATGCGCCGATTATGGATCAGTTATTATTTAATGAAGTGAGGGAAAAACATCATGCGCCTGGGGTTGATATTTTTGGATTAGGTATGTTTGCCCCAACCCTGCTTATTGCTGCTAATGATGAGCAGAAAAAAAGATTGCTTCCTCCAATGGCAAAGGGAGAGGTTGCTTATTGCCAGGGGTGGAGTGAGCCGAATTCCGGATCTGATCTCGCATCTTTAACAACAACTGCAATTAAGGATGGGGATCATTACATTGTTAATGGACAGAAAACATGGACCACTGGCGCTCATAGGGCTGATCATATGTTTCTACTAGCCCGCACCGATCCATCTGAAAAAAGAGGAAAGGGGCTTTCCGTTTTTAATTTGAGGACAGATCTTCCTGGAGTTGAGATTCGTCCAATTCATTATATGGATGGTGCTCATCTTTATAATGAAGTTTTTTTCACAGATGTGAAGATTCCTGCTACTGACCTGATAGGCACAGAGCATGATGGATGGAGATTAACACGAGAGACAATGAATTTCGAGAGATCTGGAGTAGGAGCTTTTTCAGAGGGATACAATCTTTTGGAAGAACTTGTTGAATATGTTAAAACCACAAAACGAGATGGTAAGTTCCTCTCAGAAGATCCTACAGTAAGGCAAAAGCTAGCTAAAATATTTATCGATTTAGAGGTTGGTTATACACTTGCATATAAGATTGCCTGGACCCAGGAAAAAGCCGGGCTTGTGTTTGCTGCTCACATGGCATCAGAAGCTAAGGTATTTGGAAGTGAATTGATTCAGCGAATAGCAAATTTCGCCACAGAGATCATGGGTCCATATGGGCAGTTATCAAATTCCAAATGGTCTCCAATGAATGGCTATATGATCGAGCTTTATCAGTTCTGTATGGGTATGAACATTGCTGCTGGCACTTCAGAAATACAGCGAAATTTAATAGCCTGGGTAGGTCTAGGGCTTCCTAGACTTCAATATAGATAAAAGCAATTTCAGGTTTATCTAATTATACAGTGAAGTCTGTTAGGTTTTATATAATAATAAAAATTAAGATAATTTTAAATTAATAACAGAGGATAATTGTTATCGATATAAATCTTCTATAACTGAAAGGAGGTTGCAAAATGGATCTTGGTTTTACTACTGAACAGGAGATGCTAAGAGAGACAGCGGCAAAGTTTTTTGCCAATGAATGTCCCTTCGATGTTGTAAGAGAATTGGAAGAAAGTGAAGATGGCTTTTCTCCAAATCTATGGAAGAAAATGGCGGAGCTAGGTTGGTTGGGTGTGTTATTCCCTGAAAAATATGGAGGTTATGAAGGGGAGTTTATAGATATTGTAATAATTATGGAGGAGATGGGAAGAGCTGCTTTCCCTAGTCCTTTTTTATCAACGGTTATTGAGTGTGGTTTGGTAATTATAGAAGGAGGATCTGAGGAACAGAAGAAGGATCTTATAGGCAAGATTGCTGAGGGCGATATGATTATGGCTTTAGCTCAGTATGAAGAAGAGGTTAGTTATAACGCTTCAGGAATAAAACTGGAAGCAAAACTATCAGGTGATCAGTATGTATTAAACGGAAAAAAAATGTTTGTTATAGACGCAAATATTGCTGATAAACTGATTGTAGTTTCCAGAACTGAGGCTGGGATTACATTATTACTGGTTGATGCAAAAGATTCTGGAATAACCTGTAATAAAATGCCAACTATTGGTATGGATAATAATTGTGAGTTGATTTTCAACGATGTGAAGGTCTCTAAGAGTGATATTATTGGAGAACCTGGCAAGGGTTGGGAAATACTAGAAAAGATGTTTCTTAAAGCTATTGTTGCTAAATGTGCTGAAATGGTTGGAGCCTGTAAAGTATCTATTGATATGACTGCTGAGTATTCAAAAGAAAGGGTCCAATATGGGCAACCCATTGGCGGATATCAGATACTTCAGCATTACATGGCTAATATGCTGCTTGGTTATGATACAAGCTTTAATTATCTATATAAAGTAACATGGATGATAGATCAAGGCAAAGACTGTGCCCTAGAGGTATCTGCATTAAAGGCTCAACTCAATGAGAAGTTGAAATTTATCACTGAAAGGGCAGTCCAGATTCATGGTGGAGTTGGAACTACAAGGGAATTTGATATAGGCTTGTTTTATAGAAGAGCAAAGTCGCATGAATATATATTAGGGGATACAGATTATCATTACGAGCAGGTCGCAAAGGGACTGGGCCTTTAATTTAACTTTATAATATTTGATTTATGTTAGTAAGGCAGGTTAAAACCTGCCTTACTAATAACGATTTCCACTAAAATGCAATGTTATTATAACTTTGGCAAAGCAATAAGTTATAGTTTTTTTATTATATGAATTTGTTAAAACTCTTTTTAGTATAAATTCATAATCCTTTGAAAAATGGGAATAATTATGATTACTAATGGATATGCTGGAAATATATTGCGTATTAATCTTTCTACCGGTGAAATCGGCAAGGAGCTAACTGATATCTATGCAGAGAGTTTTATGGGTGGAAGGGGTATAGCCGCTAAGATATACTGGGATGAGGTTTCTCCAAACATTGATGCATTAGATCCCGAGAACAGGCTTATATTCGTGACAGGCCCGATTTGCGGTGTTCCCGGCTTTGCAGGCTCTCGCTGGCAGATATGCGGGAAGTCCCCGATTGGGAATCAGTTCTCATTCTGCAATCTTGGCGGTTCCTGGGGCGCTCAATTAAAATTTGCTGGCTTTGATGGTATTGTTATACAGGGAAAAGCGGATAAGCTAAGCTCTCTTATCATCGATAACGATAGGATCGAGTTGAAAGCAACAGATCATCTTAAGGGCAAAGGTGCTATAAAAACTAGAGAAATATTAAAGGATGAATTCGGGAAATCCTTTCGTGTTCTTGCTGTAGGCCCTGCAGGTGAAAATATGGTGACCTTTGCAACTCTCCTTGCTGATGATGACTCAAGCGGCTCTGGCGGACTTGGAGCAGTGATGGGTTCAAAGAACCTGAAGGCAATTATAGTGAAAGGGGATGGAAGGGTAGACATTGCTGATCCTGATAGAGTAAAGGAGCTTAGAAAGAGAGTACGTGAGTTGAAGAGTGACATCGACATTGAGATGGAAACTGCGCCGCCGGAAAAACTTAAGAAAAATATATGTTATGGCTGCATAAACGGCTGTATACGAGCAGACTATATTGGAGATGATGGTGATACAGGAAAGTTCTTCTGTCAGTCAGCGCTTTTCTACATTATAAGGGCCGAACGTTATTACGGCGAGAAGAACGATATACCCTATAAGGTAAACAAGATCTGTGACGATTACGGAGTGGATACACGTGCCATTGAGACCATGCTCATGTGGCTTAATAGATGTTATAAATCGAAGATTCTTACAGAAGAGGATACAGGTTTACTACTTTCAAAGATTGGAAGCCTGGAGTTTATCGACAATCTAGTAGAGATGATATCATTTCGATACGGTTTTGGCGATCTGCTTGCAAATGGCACATTCAAGGCAGCAGAAACAGTAGGACAGGAGTCTGACAAGCTAATTACAGATTATATGGTAAAATCTGGTGAAAACGATGTGTATGGACCCAGGCAATATATAACCACTGGAATTTTTTATGCAATGGAACCGAGAATGCCTATTCAGCATCTGCATGAGATCAGTATACAGGTGATGACATGGGCTTATCGCGAGATGGGAATGGACAGTATATATTTAACCTCTGATGTTTTGAGATCCATAGCCCAACGCTTTTGGGGAAGCGAGATTGCAGCTGATTTTTCTACTTATGAAGGCAAGGCGTTGGCAGCTGCTAGAATTCAGGATAGACAATATGCTAAGGAGAGCCTTATCCTCTGTGATCTGTCATGGCCTATTATTCATAGTCATGCAACAGAGGGACACCTGGGCGATCCTACATTAGAAAGCAAGATTTATAAGGCTGTCACAGGCAGAGATGTTGATGAGACTGGTCTATACAAAATCGCTGAGCGGATATTTAATCTTCAAAGGGCTATCCTTATTTCAGAGGGTCGCAAGGGAAGAGAGGATGATACAATAGATGAATATAATTATACAGTGCCATTAAAGAGTGATTTTGGAAATCCACAATGTATAGTTCCCGGAAGGAATGGCGAGGTATTTTCCCGCAAGGGTATGGTTGTTGATAGAGATGAATTTGAGAAGATGAAAGATGAATATTACGAAATTCGCGGCTGGGATGTTGCTACAGGTCTTCAGAAGAAGAGCAAACTTGACGAGTTGGGACTTTCCGATGTTGCCACAAGACTGGAGTTACAAGGTCTGCTAGCTTGAGGCAAATATATTAGGCATAGATTTACACGGATGAACAAGGATATAATGAATTAGAAATATGAAAAGATTACTGAAGATATCATTGGTTCAGCAGTTGATATAGAATTGAAAATAGCAGTAGAATATAATGCAAAAGACGAAGCCCAATTACTAAATCAATTAAAAAGCAACAGTAAACGATTTATATATTAGAAACCGTATTTTATCCGTGGCTTAAAGAAAATTTGAAAATTTCAATTACTTCCCTAAAAGGATTTGTTTAATGCTTAATTATCGTTACCCTAATAAAGATAAAAGAAATCCCATCCGCCGGGTGTTTTACATAATGCTGTCTGTCCTTTCTGTTTCTATAATATGCGTGATTATTGTATCCTTTCTTAATGCGTTAGAAAAGAATGCGATCTATTATAATAAAAAGGGATGGGAATACCTTAAAAAAGGTGAAGATTTTCGAGCTATTATAAATTTTAGAAATGCTCTTAAAAAAAATCCGCGTTTCAAAGAATCTATTATCGGACTTGGATATGCATACCTGGAAACTGAGGCGTATACAGAATCGTTTAAGCTTTTTAATAGTGCATTGAAGATCGATAAAAATAACAGTAAAGCTATTATCGGCTTAGGTTTTGCAATGAACGCTTTGGGGAAATATAATGATGCAATGAAATATTTTGAAATTGCCCTAAAGATATCGGAAGAGAATAATGAGGCAAAATACGGCATTGCTCATCTATATTATCTTATGGATAGGTTTGTTTGGTCTAAAAGAAGATTAAAAGATATACTTCATGTTAATCCATATCATTATAAATCATTGCTTTTAATTGCAGATATAAAAACTGTGGAGGGAAGACTTGACGAGGCTAGAGAATATGCTCAAAAAGCTATTGAGTCAAATGCGGAACTCCCAGATGCCTATGTAAAGAAGGGCTTTATTCTGCTTAGTCTATATAAAAGAAGTAATGATCCTGAATATATTGATGGAGCATTAGAGGAGTTTAATAGAGCGCTTTCAATTAATTCCGAAGACCTTCTTGCTAATAGGTCTATGGGATACTTATCAATACTTAAAGATGATCCTGATAACGCAGTTAAATATTTTCAGAAATCTTTGTCTGTTTATCCGAACAATGGAATCTCACTTTATAATCTTGCTGTTGCATATGATAAGGGAAAGAACATAGATAAATCTATACAATATTTTGTGAAAGCAATGAGGATATCGCCTTCTGACAGTATGATACAGTCAAGATTAGAGGATTTTTTAACTCTGAATAATTATAAGACCGGTCATCCCCTGAGGGTAATGTTAAGCGAAGAGCATTATAGGATAGCTCTTGAAAAAAAGAGGAAAAACCTTATTGAAGATGTTGTATTGCATTTTAGGAGATCTCTTTTTCTAAATCCATTGAAAAAAGAAACCCTTGAAGGGTTTAAAGATACTCACTACATTCGTAATTATTATAGGTTCTATATTGATGAGTTGAAAAATTTATTAAAGATATACAATGAGGGAAAGTATCAGGAAAAACTCAAGGTTGCTGTAATAAAGAGAAGAGATAGGCTATACCACAAAGCAGGCTATTCTCGGGAGCTGCCGCCAAGGGATGTTCCTAGAATACTCATTCTTAATCTTTGGTCTCCTACTTTTATGACTACACATATCGATGCTGGTGAGGTTATTTCAAATTATCTGACATTCGTTTTTAGGCAGTTCGGCAGGATGGAAACCATCGGGTTTAGAGATAGAATTGAGATATCGAACAATTTAAAGGTCGGCAGAATCTATCTGGAAGATAATCTTGAAGAATTAGCTGAAATGGTCAAGAAGGGGCAGATCGACAGATTGGATTATATTATCTACGGCAGTTTCCGTGAGGGTATTAATTCAATTTCTGTAAGATTAGAACTGCTCGATTTTCATAGAGGTGTTGTTATTAGCGAGTTGAATTTTTCGGAAAGTGGCAGAGAGAGCCTTGCGAAACTATCGCTTAGAGTAGCGAAGAATATATATGAAGCTATACCTTATAAGGGTAGGGTATTAAAGATCGATGAAGAAAAGATCATTGTCAATCTTGGTCTTTATGATGGGGTAAGAACAGGTGATCTTCTGTTTGTTGAGCAATACGGAAAACCAGATGGAGTGAGTAAGCTTAATTTAAGAAAGAAGATAATATTTGTTATTGATGAATCTGATACACTGATGTCCTCTGCCAAAGCAAGAAGGAGTAATGATATAAAATTTGTTGATATAAACGATATAGTTTTCCCTTTAAAAAAGAGAAGAGCCATGTTGATCAGGTAATTTTCAGCGAATGCTCTAATAATATAAGGAGGTTCCTCTGCCCAGGTCACAGCCATGTTCTGGGCAGAGGATGAGAAGTTTGGATAAAAACGCGCAGTTTATCTGATTTTTTCGATTGATTTAATTCTCCTATTCGGGTATTGGGATATTTAGTACCTCGCGATGATAACGCGATCTTATGGTTGTACTATTTTTAAAAATTGAATAGATGATATAGCCTGCTGTTTAATCTCCGGAATAATCTGTCCAAGTACGGTAATATTCAAGATATGTTCCCCAACTACTACCAGATGCATCATAACTGCTGCCTGTAGGTGGTGTAGGATCGCCGTGACACATCGATCCTCCGCACATATCGGATGAATTGTATCTGAATATTGCACCAATACTATTTGCCTGATTTGCCCCTGTGGATGTT
Organism: Spirochaetota bacterium; assembly: GCA_034190185.1. Lineage (GTDB taxonomy): Bacteria > Spirochaetota > UBA4802 > UBA4802 > JAFGDQ01 > JAXHTB01. The sequence goes on from JAXHTB010000062.1 coordinate 11,547, forward strand.
ACCCATGGATAACCGCCCGCTCCTGTATCTTCAACTACATAGCTGAAACCGTAACCAGTTCTTCCAGTAAGGCTTCCGTCTCTAATCATGACCTCATTAGTTGATCCTTCTATTCCTGCTACCCCATGGATATTGTGACAGGAGGAACATGCCATTAAAGAATCTCGTCCACCAGAGCCTCCAGGGCCTGTGGTTCCTGTATCCCAATCCGAATCGCAGAATGGTCCAGTATAATTCATAATATGAGTAACATGCTCGTTAGTATCAGCGCCGCTGCCCCAGGCATAAGAGTAGTTACGCGGAGGATTTGGTAGGCTAGCCTTGAAATTGCTGCTAAGCCCATCGCCAGGAGTGGCATCGAATATTTTGGAGGAATCGTGACAACCGGATTGAAAGCATAACCTAAATGCAGTATCTCGCATAAGTCCTGCATCATAACCAAATGTGGTACCGTAATTAGCTGGAATCATAAGAGGCACTTCTCCATTGACATTTTTTAATCGATAACCTTCAGCATAGGCAACACCTGATTCTGTAGGTGCATAATATGCCGAATCAAAGGCATATGTCCGTGGATCTTCATCAATATGAACTTTTGTTGCATCATGACAATCTAGACATTCTATGTTAGCGCTGCTCCTGCCATGTCCATTAGAATAGAATCCATAAATGGTATCATCTCCTGCAATATTTTGAGCGCTTACTCCTGAACCGTCTATACTGCTGTTAGCAGGGGTGTCATCGTGACATCCAACGCACCATTTCTCTTTGCCACTGGTTAATAGATCATCTGTGTATACTCCATTACTCCAGTTACTCTTGGCTCCGATGACTGGATCATTCACACCATCATAAGCGCCATTCTGGCTATGGCAGTTATTACAGACTGATGTGTTGTCGAAATAGTTGTTATCAGCAAAATAGGGATGTTCATATTGTTCTCCTGATCTTTTTTTATGGCAATCTTCGCAATCCAGCGGATCAGGCCCCCTATTGTTTGTGATTTTATGCGTAGTATGACTTAATGATGAATTTGTATGACATTCAGAACAATTGTTGATATTTTCGTGTCTGTGACATGAAAAACAAGAGTATCCAGCTAATCCACCTTCAACATAATCGCCGTGACATGCCTTGCATGTCTCTCTTGTATTGCTAAATTCTGCACCGTGAGAAGTTCCGTCCCAATTATTATCGTGATGGCAAGTGAGACATGATTTCTGGGAATCGCCACCTTGAAGATCGCTTCCATGACATGCTTTGCAGAAATCAGCGCTATTGATAAATGCAGCGCCGTGCTGTGGATCTGATGGAATTCCCCAGCTATGATGACATTCGTTTCCACTTCCGCATGAGATTTGCGAGTCGCCACCAGTAAGATCATTACCATGACACGATCTGCATAATTCTTTATCGTCAGAATAGGCAAGACCGTGTTCATTGTTGTTGTCCGGTATTGGTATTACAAAGGTATGATGACATTCATTGCCTGTTCCGCATGAGATTTGTGTGTCTCCTCCTGCGAGGTCGCTTCCATGACAGGTTTGACATGATGCTTTGTCATCGTTATATATAGCTCCATGGGTTCCGTCAGATGTTGTTGTCCATTCATGATGACAACCGTTCAGAGAACCGCACGATACTCCTGCGATTCCTTCGCTAGTCATGTCTGTTCCATGGCATGTTTTGCACTTTGCTTCAACT
>JAXHTB010000620.1:0-1616 GCA_034190185.1 Spirochaetota bacterium
ATGATCCTTTATTATCTTCCCGTAATTGACCTCTCCGGTAATTATGGAGTATCTTTCTGACTCAATAAAACCAAGGTCTGTTGTCAGCTTTATACGGCTTGCGCTTTGGGCATAGTTCTTAATTTCTGTCCAGTATGGCAATGCATCCTTATACTGTTTCTCTGCTATGTCAAGGCTTTCACTGATCTCTTGTGCAAAATCAAGGTTATAGAAGTATATTTTTTTCATGTCATATCTTGATGCAATCTTCAGATAATTTCTCATTATAAGTATATTTATATGCATAAACATTAGTCTTCTATATTTCAAATATTCATCTTTAGTTTTGATCTTTATTATAGCCTGTGAAGGATGACGGAATTTACAATTAAGCGCTGTTTTAAGCCGTGCAATATTCATTCTTAGAGAATTCTCATTATAATACTGTTTCATGCCATAGAGTTCGTAATAATCCTCTAAATAGTGAGGTACTGTTTTATAGTGCAGTCTGACCTTAGGTATATAGTCTGAAAAAGGAGTATATTTTTTCTTTTCATTAAAATATTGATACTGATAGTCCTCTGCATCTACCTGCTCATAGATTATTAAAAGCATAAACATCAGGAGTTGTATAGATAAAATTTTTTTCATATTTGTATAATATTAGCGATGCGAAATTCCGATGCATTTATAATTATAATAGTTGTAAACTGGATCATATGGTTAGTTTATCGGATTGAAGTATAATTCCCTGTATAGCCGGTTATAATTATTATTGTGAGGAATTATTTTATAGCAGTGATGTATTTTATTGTTGCTCAATCCCAAACAGAAAATCGGCAATTTATTCGGAGAAGAATAGTTTGATGTAATTTTTTAAAGATAAAGCATATGCCTGTTTTATTTTTGTCTCAACAGCCCATGTTGAAGAGGTAAATTTTTGCAAAGTGCCTTTAAAATAATTTTCAGCTTCTAAAAGTAAAGGGTATACAAGTTCTTTTTTAAAATGCCCTCGGTTATGTCTGTCATAGAATATCTCCTTATGTGAAATATGCAGACAATCATCTCCTTTTTTATACAAGCGGTATGCCTCTACTTCATTGATATTACTATAAGAGTCTAGAATATTTACACATTCTGATGCCTTATAGAAATTAAACAGCATCAATCGAAAAACATCGAAGTGTTCAATGAATTCCTTATCATTAGTTACTGTTCTAAGTCCTTTTAAGTCATGATAACATTTTCGTATAATGAAAACAATTTCATTATAACGACCCCTATTGATTATCTTCTCTCTTTGTATATGATTATACAGTCCATATTGAAAATATCTGTAAAGACCTTCCTTGGCAGATTCACGTATCTTAACAAATTTCTTTGTCAGTTCCTCTTCTGATAATGAATATTCCGAATCATCTGTTGAATACGCATCTGGATCATAATTATCCTGTTTACCATATTGGGGCTTATTGCTGGCTACATCTAATGAGGAATCTCCAAACCGCTGACTTGTGATAGTAGTATAAGCAATATTAAGATTGATCATTTCATTTGTTGCCCAATCTATTTTATCTCTATTCTTATCAGGATGATATTTATTAGCGAGATGTTTAAAAGCCTTTGTAATCTCTTCG
>JAXHTB010000621.1:0-1613 GCA_034190185.1 Spirochaetota bacterium
CATGAAAAGCATCAGTATTAACATTGTCTGATATGCTACTGCCAACTCCTGTTGGATTATATTCAGTGTCTTTGATTATTCTAATATCCTGTTTGTAAGGGTCTGCTGTATCATTTGAAGTGAAGGCCATTATTTCAATCCCACTGCCATCGAATAGAGCAAAAGGAGCCCCCTCGGAGTAAAAGGCCCTTACCATATTTGATAATGTCCATTTTTCAAATGGTTCTGATGTTGAACCTCGATTTGCGTATAAAATGTCGGAATGAATCCATTCATAGTCACCAAGAGGATTAGTTTCCAAATCCATCCCAAACGTCGGACCCCTTTTATAGGGTATAAAATCTTCTGGCATAAGTGGCGGATCAGCTAAATTTATCGATAAAAAATCGAGCGGAATATAGGTGCAGTAAAGATGAAGGCCATCGCGACTGATATGCACCCCATCTTCCCAACCCATTACAGCTAACTGCTGCCTTTGGGGCGTGTAAAATTCTTCATTGTTCGCAACTTCCAGTCTTATTGAATCTTTGAAAGTAGTCCATTGATCAGCCGACATATTATAGGACGCTTTGTTTCCTGCTGAATCTTTGACTATCACATTGTAATAATAGGTTCTCTCCAAAGAGATACTGATAGATTTGCTGGTAATATCTGATTCAAACTCTCCAACAGGAATACCATTCTGCTCAATTTCTGTTACTGAATTGATATTGTTCGTATAAGAATAATAAGTCAAATAATGTAGAACTGTTGATTGATCATCTGTTGCAGCGACCCATTCCAATAGTACATTGGTTTCAGATATTGTTGAGACATTGATAATTCCAGAACTAAGTATCGGTTTTATTGTATCAACTGGTGGGATTATTTCATTATTATTAGTATTATTGGATTGGCATCCGATACTAAAAAAAAATGTAAAAAGAAGCGTCCACAGTTTTAGAGTAGAGTTTTTGTTCATAACAACCTATATGCAACAAAAATTATTTTAAATATTTGCAACAGACATAGGATCAGATATTATAAATCAATCTACGTCTAACGTTTAAACGAATGTCAGGTCTATTTACTTCACTTGAATATATTTGTTACCTTCTCATAAAAGGTTTGCTGCACTGCTATCTCAAAATTTTCCACTAACATATAATCTATTATTCCAATCACCTTTTTGAAAATAGCCATGCAAAAAATACTCTGATATAAAATATAAACACTAAAATAAGTCTTCCAATCCTCCAAGGTCTAGTTATTATTCTGTAAAACCAATCAAGCCCTCTTTCCATAATAAAATCAGGCGCCTTTTTTATCTCACCTGAAACTACATCAAGACTGCCTCCAACACCTACTACAACAGCATTTTTGAATTCATTTCTTACCCTGTTTATCCACTTTTCTTCTTTTGGGAATCCGAGTCCAACGAAAATTAAGTCCGGATCTGACTTCTTTATAGCCTCAATAATTGCTTCCTCTCTTGCAACACTGAAAAATCCTCCATGTCTTCCAACGATCCTTATAGATGGAAAGGATCTTCTGATATTAAAGTACGCCCTTTCAACGATCTCAGGCTTGCCACCAACAAGAAAGATTGTATACTCCTTTATCTCAGCAATTCG
>JAXHTB010000622.1:0-1609 GCA_034190185.1 Spirochaetota bacterium
TTTTACACCAACATAATAGCAATTTTTTTTGTTCATTTTTACCTCACATCATTCCACGGTGCTGAAATTTGTTTTATTTGCTTTTCAGTAAGTAAGTATCTCCCTTTAATTATTTTTTCAATCTCTTCTTTCGTAATGTTATACTGTTCAAACAGATTTCTAAAAAACTGCTCTAAAATTACTTTAAAACAATTCCCTTTTAGATTTATTACATTTCTATTCAAATCGTATAGCCTAATTTTAAACACTTTTTTCACTCCCTAAAACGGATTTATCATTTCAACAATTCTTATGATCAATGTTATCAATCCTTTGAAAAAATTCAATAGCATTCCATAAAAAACGACATTGTCATTTATTAATGTACGATACAATTTTGAAATATTGTCTTTCTGTTGCGATGCATGAAGTAGAAAGATAGCCTCCACTACAATTAGAACATGTATAACGTTTGCTAGCAGAAAAACAAGACCCTTCACGGAAAGTTTCAAAACTAGAGCAAAACCCTCTAAAATTGTTAAACTTTCGCCGGAATAGGGTGTGTGACGACTCAATAAACCTAATAATCCACCTAATTCCCCTATCTGACTATCCTTTGGTTCTGTCCGAATATTAATCCGCCAGTCGTCCTCCGTATTGATATTTATAGCTGAAAAAAGCCAGCCCCTTGATCCGCTTTGGTTATAAAAATATACTGTATCTTTTGTCCAAACAGTTCCAAAAACGTTGCGACTTATTATTATTCCTTCATTCATGATCTGGAGGCGTGTTGGTTCGTTAAATACTCCAAAGAAGGTTTTGTCGTATGTGTAATTACCAACATAATTATTTGTTAGATTATCGCTGTAAGAAATCGATATGTTGTATTGGTCCCCTCCAATATCGTAAATATCAGCAGTACATTGAAAGCGAGAGCCAGATATAACTATATTTTCTGTTTCGAGAATATCAAACTCTATTATTAACTCTGTTCCAATATAAACGCTTTCATTTTCATAATTCTCGATATATATCTGAACATAATTTACCCAGTCTTCCATATCATGATAATCTGTCCATCCATGCTGAAAAGGGGGTTTAGTTTGGACCTCTATGTTCGCCCCACTACCGGCAAAAATGAATATAACACAAATAAAAATAGATAAAATTGTTCTGTTCATTTAAACCACCGATTAACGCCGGAGCTTTTATAAGCGGCGTACATAAAGAAGAACAATGCTAACATAAAAAGCCAAAAACCGTATGTTTTGAGAAAATGAATTATATCCTCTTCTGTAACTTCGTCTAGCCCTAGAGCCTCCTCCAAATCCTCAGTTGTACTATCTACGGGTTCTATAAGTAAAACCATATCAAAATTATGTACTAACATATCATTCACGATTGTTGTTAGATTTTTTTGTTGATATGGGTAATACTCAACTTTATTACCTTCAATGGTATAATTACCAACGGTAATATTTGTAAATTGATAGTATCCGTTTTGATTTGTAACTGTAAAGTCTGAATATGTATTGTTTTCAACTCTTACAATAACATTAGGAACAGGTTGCTCCGTATAATGATCAGAGACTATTCCATATATCCAAGTAAGATTTTTACAAATAATAAA
>JAXHTB010000623.1:0-1605 GCA_034190185.1 Spirochaetota bacterium
TATAAATCCACAGGCAAGGAAAAATATGTTGAAGTTAATGCAAAGCAGGCAAAGGAGATTCTTACAAGTATTAAGCCCTTAATATTGGATGTAAGAACTCCAAATGAATATTACAATGGGCATTTAAAAAATGCAAAGCTGATTCCATTGTCACAACTTGAACAAAGAATATCTGAAATTTTAGAACATAAAGATAAAGAGGTTTTTATTTATTGCAGATCGGGAAACCGGAGTACGGTTGCTGCAGAAATTCTAATTAAACATGGATTTAAAAAAATATATAATTTAATCACAGGAATTATTGACTGGAAAAGGATGGATTATGATATTATCTAAGATCTTCATTAGCTTGCAGAAACCGTTTAATCTGGCCCTGCAGGCTATGTATTTGATCTATTAAATGGAGAATGATTGTCACAGCTTCATCATTTACACCAAAATCATTCATCAAATCGTTTATAAGCTGTATTCTAGATATATCTTCTAGATCAAGCAGATCATTATCACAATCACAGGGTATGATCCATTCTTTTTCAATGCAGGTCTCAATAAATTTCTTACTAAGTTTATAATTCTGACTAACTTCAATTATTTCAAATATCTCTGTTTTTTTCATATTATAACTCCATTGAATAATTAGATTGTCCTGGGATTATACGAATGATCTTTAGTCCAGTTCCTGATAAAATCCTTAAACTCCTGATCAACGTTGTCTGGGAGTATAACTTTAATTTTCACGATCTGATCTCCTCTATCTTTACCACTCTGGTTAGGCATTCCCTTATTCTTAACTCTCAGTTTTGTGCCAGTATTAACTCCTGGAGGGATTGTGAGCATAACGTTTCCATCAATTGTTGGTATCTTTATCTTAGAACCATTGACTGCTTCATCAAGTGTGATGGGTATTTCAATTTCAAGATTATCACCAACCCGCCTGAATGTTTTTGAGGATTTTATTAATATTTCTACATAAGCATCGCCCTGTTTGCCATTACCTCTGCCAGGGCCTCCCATCCCTTTAAATTTAAGTTTTGCACCTTCTTCAATCCCTTTAGGAATTTTAACCTTTAATCGTTTCCCATCAGGAAGCATAATCTCACGTTCAGCACCAAGGACAGCATCCTCTAAATCAATATTCAATTTGTAATAATGATCCTGTCCAGGTATATTAAATTCACCACGCATATTTCCAAATTCGCTGAATAATGAGCTAAAAAGATCATCAGCATCTCCCTGATAGTAATACGTATAACGTCCACCCCCATCCTGAAAATCATTATAAAAAGGTCCTGATCTATAGTTCTCTCCGAATTGCTCATCATAAAATTCACCCTTATCGAACTTTTCACGCGCTTCTTTTGTGCCAATCATACTATATGCATCGTTGATCTCTTTAAACTTTTCCTCTGTCTCTTTGTTACCTGGATTTAAATCAGGGTGATATTTTTTTGCAAGGTCTCGATATGCCTTTTTTATTTCATCCTCTGTTGCCGATTTTGTAAGCCCTAATGTTTTATATGGATCTATCATAAAATACTCCATTCTATCTTGCATATAATGATCTAAATTTCAATTTAATCGACTAAAAACTACTGTTCTTAGTTG
>JAXHTB010000624.1:0-1598 GCA_034190185.1 Spirochaetota bacterium
GGAATATTCAAAATACTCATAATCCCTATTGTCCATACTGTGCTCACTAAAACAGATATTATGGGAAGCAGCATACCAGTTATTGTCCTGAAGCTCAGGAAGAGCGAGATGGCAATCAGGATCAAAACTATTGGCACAAGTAGTTTTAGATCGTTAATGATGATGTCAGTAACATCCATCATCTGGAATGGTAGACCTCCATAATATACCTTTTCTTTAAGGGATTTCTTTTCTACTATATCTTTTATTTTTCCTGCAACTATGACTTTATCAATATCAGCTATAAGCCGGCAAATAATCAGGGTTGTTTTCGCATCCTCAGAAACCAGAGCCCCCCTGTACATCTCTTTGGATAATGAATATTTTTTTAATTTTTGAATTTCTTTTGCGGTATTAGGCAGATTATATTCATCAATTAACCTGCTGATCTCTATGCCGTCCTCTCCTTTTCTTATATCGAGAACATTCGAAAGGCTTGTCACATAAGAAACTCCGTCAAGAGACTGAAATTGTGTTGTTAAATAATGAATATTCGAAATTGTCTCAGAATTAAAAATGTCATCCGATTCAATTGCGACAATAGCCAGAGAATTGCCGCCATACTCCTCTCCAATCTGGTTGAATAGTTTTACAATAGGATCGCTTTCAGGGAAATAACTTATTATATCCGCATTTATATCGATGTCTTTAAGTTGATACCCGAAAAACATTGTCAATAAAACAGTAATAGCAATAATCGCTTTATTATATTTAATAATTATCTTTGAAAATTTATCCATTTTTTTACATCTCCAGTTTAATTAACTTTTCGAACAATATGGTTTTATATTCTAATTTTAAAGAAAAAAATTTTTGGTCTACTTAAATGTTAGGATATGTGTGAATAAACAATGTTGTAAGGCTTCCTTGAACCCTTAAATGTAAAAGTCCTTGTGATAATGTGATTATTATTTATCTTAAGTTATGTCAATTTATCAGGCACCCTTTTGTTTAATCCGAAGAAAATGATATCTAGTAAACCATCAATATTTCTTTCAATAAGAGAAAAATCTTTTTCTGAAGCCCATGCATGTTCAAATCCTTTTAAGGCTGTAATAATAGCCTCAGATGTAAGCGCTATATCCCTGATTACAAAAATTCCCTTTTCAACTCCATCCATTAAAATCGATTTTATCATTTTCAGCTCATTTTCAAAATGCTTCTCTCTGATCTTTGTAATTGAACTATAATGTTGATAATACTCATCTTTTAAAATTTCATAGAAATTTGCTAATCTGTTAGTCAACTTTGTTCTTATAATAAAATATGTTCGAATCTTTTTTTGAGGAGTGTCCTCTTTTTCTATAGATGACTGAATCTCTTCAGTCAATAATCGACTTTCTTTTTCAACAACGGCTTCGAATATCTCTTCCTTGCTTTTAAAATAGTAATATAGCGAACTTTTTCCTTTGCGCACTGCTTTAGCGATTTCATTCATTGTGGTTTTTTGAAAACCGAATTTTGAGAATGTATTTCGGGCGCTATTAATTATTATTTCTCTGATTTCTTGATGTGATACTGTCATGGTAGATAGCCTGCTATTAAGTAGCGATGGTCTT
>JAXHTB010000625.1:0-1595 GCA_034190185.1 Spirochaetota bacterium
ATAGAACAGATGTTTATATAAAAATGTGTGATATGGCATGCGATTTGCAGAAAAGCTTTAAAGAGAACATAGAAAATAATATATATGTTAGATGGTATGACAAGAACAAGATGGAAATTCATCATATAGTAACGGAGAAGAATCTTCAATTACCTGATAGCGCTGTTGTCCTCTTTACTCAGGAGCAAATTGAGAATATACTTTGTCCCAACTGTGTACCGCTTACTCTTATGGAAAGGATAGTATCAGTATGGAGATGGGAAAAGGAATACTGGGCAATATTTGAGACCTTTGAACAGTTCTGGTTTGCCTTTCTTATGAAAGACAAGTTTGAACTGGTATGGAATGAGATACAAGAGGATTGGGTTAAGGTTATAAAATAGTTATTAAGGAATTGCTTAGATATGCTTACGTTAAACTATCATACTTAAAATTAATACCCATTTTTTAATTGTAAAATTAAAAAAAAATAATTATGGGATTGTTCGTGGATCGTGGGTAAGACTAATATAAAAAAATTATTATATTAATCCGCTGGCATGCAATATGCAAATCTCTAATGTAAAGCGCATTAGTGATAAAAATAATAACTTTGATCATAGATCGTATTGAAATTAGAAAGATATCAATATACCTGCTTAAAACTTTTTACCTTACAGAGGTTTATGAGGCCATTATTTATTATATCTTTGTTGCACTTCGATATTGAATTCGGGCCATACGTGTCACGTGAATGAACCATTGTATCATTATTTTCTTGACAGGAATAGGAATTCATAGAATTTTTTTTTCAGAGATTCGTCAGTGAAGAGAGTGGTGGATTCGGAAATTTTGAAACTAAAAAGTAATGCAATTAATTATTGAGTTAATAACGTTTAAAACGTTAATCATAATGAATATTTTAAAACTCATCGGCTAATCTTTTCATACTGATAATAATATTCTTGACGGATGTAAGACTCTGGAAGAGATTTTGAATTACAGGAATCTTTTGATACTAAGGGGATATAGCAAATTCCTATAAAAACAAAAATAAATAATTATAATTAAGAGGTTAACTAATGGCATTTATTACGTGGGAAGATGAATTTAGTGTTGGAGTGGAGGCTTTTGATAATGACCACCGAGAGCTGATTAAATATATTAATAATCTTCATGCGGGCATTATATCGGGTCGACCTTCAGGAGCTATGAAATCTACACTAAAGGACCTTGAGAATTATATTGCTAAACATTTCAAACGGGAGCAGGATCTTATGGAAAAACATTCATACCCGGATTCTGCGAAACATAATATAGCACATAGTTCATTTACAGAAAAAGTAAATGAGTTTACACAACGCTTAGAAAGTGGTGAAATCTTTTTTTCCCTTGAGATGATGAGTTTTTTAAAAAATTGGCTAATAAATCATATTCTGAAAATAGATATGGCTTATAAAGAATTTTTTCAGGAAAAGGATGAAAGATAATTAATAATAAGAATAACTTAGATTGTATCTCAAGAATCAAAAAAATTATGAGTTATCTGCAAGAAAAATAATAAAAATTCTATTAACCACAATGGTCACAAAGAGCATAAAGTGGATGTTGATGAA
>JAXHTB010000626.1:0-1586 GCA_034190185.1 Spirochaetota bacterium
ATGCGGCGCGCATCAGCGCAGCCGGAGAACAGCGAGCGTTATTCGTAGAAGCTCGCGGCGACGTTATTCGGGCGCGCAGCGTCCGAATAACGCTCTGCGTGAGCCGCGAGTGTAAGCGTCGGCTCGACGCAGTTGTTATGCAATATTCATATTTGATGTATATATTACACCAGAGTATTTACTGGTATCCCCTAATTTCCAACTCATATTTTCATATCTTACAAAGAATTTCGTTGCTTCAAGAATATCCTTCCATTCCTCAATAAGACTCAAGAATTCGTCAATTCTTTCAGCACTGAGATTTAGATCCTGAGGGAAGAAGGTTAGTTCAATAAAAGGTTGGCCGTTACTATCAGTGAAAATATACATTTGCAATTGTTGAATTGTATTGTTTGTATCTTCGGCATAAATATTTGCTGAAGTATCATTTTTTTTAATATCATCAATGAAATCTCTAAATTCAACTTCGGTTGTTTCTTTACCAGAATGCGTCAATTGGATTTTTACACTTGAATATGAATCAAATAACTTATTGATGAATGCCTCAACACTCATCCATTTCACACCCGTGAAATTTATATCACGGCATGATCCATCATTATCGGTAATCATCTTATAAATTTCTGACTTGAGTATGGTCATGAGTTCTTAATGCATAGACGCCAACATCAGCCGCCACAGCCAAAGCGGAGCGGTGGGTGTGGTCGGCCTGAATGTAAATGTTAGGTTTTATCCTTATTCTTACTTTCTTCGTGAAATTTTTCAAAAGGATCTAGATGAAGATCTACATCACTCTTAATTGTCATGTGATTATCAATGATTAATGAATACAACTTGCTATCACTGTTTTTAAACTTAAAACAATAATAAATCAATTCAGTGTTTTCAAAATCTGGCTCGATTGATCCGCTTTTACCAAGAATTTCTTGTGCCTCAATAACTTCTAAGTCCATTACATTAGTTTTTTTAGACAAATGCTCTAGGGCTTTTAGATAAGCAACTTCAATAGATTGACTTTCAATTCGTTTATTCTTTTTCAACCAAGAAAAAAGCTTATCAAAATGACCCTTTATCTTTGCCCATTCAGATAAGGTTTCCCTCACTTTTTTATGAATAACGGGAGCGCCAACAAATACTAAACCACCAATCTCTAAAATATCAATAATGATAGATGGCCATGATGCGCCAATTCCTATATCAGATTCTTTAATGGAAAGTTTAATAGAAGAATCAATTTCTGAAATCTGATTACTCAACTCATTGTGAATAAACTCCGATCCTTTTTCTTCCCAAAAATGCATTTCCTTTTCATTAGTTGGTACTCTTACTATTCTCATTTTCCCTCATTAATATCGTAATTGTCTTAACCTAACGACCCTGTCGAAAAATTCATTTTGAGAAATGTTTTTTGTTTAAGATAAAGATAAATTTCAAAAAAAATAAAATTTTCAGGTACAATAGAACTCGGAAACTTAGTATCAGAAATAATATCACAGAACTTATCGATATAGACCTATATTGGCCCATCTCTACGATAATCTGTTATTATGTTGACACCATGTTATAACTTATTCCGTAATTAGTTA
>JAXHTB010000627.1:0-1573 GCA_034190185.1 Spirochaetota bacterium
TGAATTATGATCATAACTCATATTTAATTTCCTCTACAAAAAAAACCTTTTCAGAGCAACAATTTTTATTACTCTTCAACCTCAGATTTAACCTGTTCCTCATCCATCTCATCATTGATCTCTTCAACCTTAGGACCATCATTCAGAGGCTGAATCTCACTATTTTCAACAGTAGTTATTTCATCTTCACTATTAACTACATCTACTTTAATATCAACTTCTTCTTCAGGTATTTCTTTTTCTAGTTCAGCTTTCACTTCTTCGGGTTCCTCTGCTTCATTCTCCTTCAGGTCTTTAGGTTCCCTTTCAATTACTGTCTTTTCTACATCAGTATCAGTCTGAAATTTATCCCCCTCTTCTTCTGCCTTATCATTTTCTATGCTAATTGCCGAAGCTTCTTCATCTATTATTGTGCTTTTTTCAATCTCAATATTATTATCCTTAGTCTTAGTTTCATCTATATCTTTATTAAGTTCTTCATCCAATACAGCCTGTCCGGCTGATTGTCCTTCAATTACTGCACTAGATATTACTCTAAGAAATAGATCAATCGCTCTAATAGCATCATCATTTCCGGGTATAGGGTATGTAACTTCATCCGGATTACAATTCGTGTCAACTACTGCAAAAATGGGAATACCAAGTTTCCTCGCTTCTCGAACAGCAATTGCTTCTCTCTTGGGATCAATTATAAAAAGGGCATCAGGTAATTTATTCATATCCTTTATACCTGAAAGCATCTTATTTTTTTTTGCAAGTTCCCTTGTAAGATCAAGAATCTCCTTTTTTGTCTCTGCATCCCAGATATCGGTTTCCTTCATTTTTTCCAGATCTTTCAGTCTTTGCACCGATTTCTTGACAGTCTCATAATTAGTTAAAAGACCGCCTGGCCATCTTTCTGAAATATGAAACATATTACAACTCTCAGTATGACGCACAACTGCAGCCTTTGCCTGTTTCTTCGTTCCGACAAACAGCACCTTGCCACCATCTTCAACGATTTCCTTCATGGCATTATAAGCTACTCTTAAGAGCTGCATTGTCTTCTGAAGATCTATAATATGAATCCCATTCCTCGCAATAAAGATATAACGAGACATCCTGGGATCCCATCTTCTGGTCTGGTGCCCAAAATGAACACCTGATTCCAATAGTTCTTTCATTGTTACTCTTACCAATGAACTTATTTCCCCCTTTTTTAAAATTTTCTTCTTAATAGCATCAATTTTATCCTAAATCCAAGATAAGCTATGATCTTATATAGATCGCGAACTTAAGTATAAAGCTATTAAAATACCTCAGAATTACATAAAAATCTGCTGCTTAATTTACTATATCAATTATTTCTCTCTTCATATTTAAGCAGGTCAGCTTTCAATAAATGAAGTTCAACACATTTCAGTACTAAAGTATTTTGCAAGTCAAGAAAACAACTGAGAAACTAAGAATCCTAGTAGTGATGAAGGAGAATACTATGTTCCAACTAGTTTATCCTTTATCTTATTCTGAATCCTCAAATCCTAAGCTATGTCAACAGGCGTACAAAGTAAGCGCCTGTACTTAGCGCATAAAT
>JAXHTB010000628.1:0-1570 GCA_034190185.1 Spirochaetota bacterium
GCAACACGTTATAGAAAAAAAGGGAAAGAATATGACATCCTTGTGAGACTTAGAGATGATGATAGAAAAACTTTGGAAGATATTGAGAATATCTGGATAAACACACCAATGGGCAAAGCTGTTCCACTTGGCAATATCATTGAAATAAAGTCTGAAAGCGGACCGGTTACAATAACTAGAAAGAAACAGGAGCGAGTGACTTATATCAATTGTAAGGCAGAAGGAAGAGATCTAAATTCTGTTGTGAATGATATACAATCTAGAATTGATAAGATTGTAAAGCCTACAAACTTCTATGTTCAGATTGCTGGCTCATATCAGGATATGCAGGAATCATTTGCAGATCTTGCACTAGCTTTAATACTTGCTATAGTACTTATATACATAATTATGGCTTCACAGTTTGAATCGTTTCTTTCACCGTTTATTATTTTATTCACTATACCAACAATCGTTTTTGGCGTTATGGTATTCCTTTTCCTGACAGGTACTACCTTTAATGTTGTGTCTTTTATCGGAGTGTTGATGCTTTCAGGTATTGTTGTAAATAATGCGATTGTGCTTGTTGATTATGTAAATATCCTACGAGCCCGGGGTTATGATCGAAGAGCTTCACTTGTTGAAGCTGGAAAGAAGAGGCTTAGGCCAGTTATGATGACAACGTTCACAACAATATTAGGACTTGTACCAATGACTTTGGGATTAGGCGAAGGTGCTGAAATGAGTATGCCACTTGCGAGATCAGTTGTCGGTGGATTAAGTTCGGCCTTTATCTTTACTCTTGTATTTATTCCGGTTGTGTACTCAATCTTTGATTCTGTTGGTAATAAATTGATGATTAGGTTTAAAAAAGATGTATTATTAGAAGAAGGTAATTGATATGCTTTTAATGTTTATTGTTTATAATAATGCGGTTGATACTGAAATCGTTGAATTAGTAAAACAGAATGCTAGTGGATATACTAAATTCATTGGTGTTCAGGGAGAGGGGAATAAGGAACCCAACCTTGGTACTCATATTTGGCCTTCAATAAATAACTGTATTATGGTGGCGCTTGAAAACACTAAGGAAAAGAATATTGCTAAAGCTGTAGATAAATTAAAGAAGGAATTTCCAGGAATTGGGATAAGCATATTCACTACTGAGTTGAAAAAGATGATATAAAAATACATACTTTGCAATCTTTTCACTAAGAGTAACTAAATGGAAAGGACATATTTTTAATTTGATATACAAATTGAACTGTTAAAATAAATTAATTCTAAGTAAGTATTTATCGAGAATGTTCTGCACTCTCGACAATGTGATAAGGTTTATCACCTGTAGTATTTTGGGAATTTCTTATTAAGCCTTTTGATGTAAGGGACCATTCTTACAATATTTATTATCCGCTTCCTGCCTGAACTGTAATCATTGCGGATTATGTCGTAAATGTTATAAAAAAGTCATACAGAGTATGATTTAATAAAGATTGCAGAGTTGACAAATGATCTTATTTATATTAACTTATATGCATATAGATATGTTTATAATTATAGGTTCACTCTTCATTGGAGAAACCACAATTAC
>JAXHTB010000629.1:0-1563 GCA_034190185.1 Spirochaetota bacterium
ATTAACTCTTCAATGTTTTGAATTCTATTCCCCTTATATTGAGGATGCCTTTGATTGTATTATTGCACATAAGGGTTTCACTCTATAATTTAATTAGTTGATAATCAAGCAATTTTTTACTAACATCAACACCCCAAACAGCTTATCATAATCAGAGATATGCATGTGCCTGAGGCCAGGCTTCTTGATAACTGAATATTTGCAATCATTTTTAACTCTGTATTAAAGCAATTTATAAGAAGGTTGGTTTAATCTATATCATAGATTAAAAGGCCTGCGGTGTAAAATATGTTGACTTTTGTCTACTTTACTATACTATACTATAGAGATTTTTAGAGCTTACACATGTTAGATATTCAATAATGTTGAGCATGATAAAAATCCTCTCCATGGAAGGGGATATTATAATAGTCAGCTTACCTCCTCCTTTTTCAGTTTTTTGCTTGGCATGTATTAAAAAACCTATAAAAGATGAATGTATAGTTTCTGTTTTACTTAGATCAAATATTATGGAACTATTATGTGATTCCCTCTCAAATCTTTTAAGGTATGAAGAAACCATCTCAAATGAAATGTTGAGAGGGAATGTTATTATATTATTATTCTTTTCCATATTAAACAATAGAATATGAGAATCAGTATCCCAATTATTTCATTGTTGATTGTCGTTAAGTTTTGGAGTATTGCTTAGAGAAAAACGGGAACAATATAGAAATACGTTTAATATAACTCTCTTCTCAAGCCAGAGAGTAAATATATGATTATAACTGTCAAGATTTTTTCAATATTTCTCAGAGGCGATAAGCGGAGTGTTATTACATTTTTTAACAATAATGCTTGATAAATTGGTATGCTTAATCTTTGATTGGTCAGTAAAATAATTATATAATAATGAATAAGATGTTATTATGCATGATTTCATTCTTTGGGGGGCAATGCTTATATAGCTGATTTTTATAAATCAAAACTGATTACATATAGTAAATATTGAAGAAGAGAATAATCATGGGTGTAATTACAGATGTTGATGACCAAAAGAGGGTAGAAGTAAAGGCGGACCTTGAGCATTTAAGGAAGCTCTTCATTATGCCTGATTCCCCTGACAAATTTTTGGATTTTGGCCATGAGTTGCTAAATCTTATTCATAGTTTCTTTCAGGAGAAGGGCGGTATCCATAGCCAGATTTCTCTTCCTGGTCTCTCAAAGATTTTTTCAGATATAGATATTCCCAAGTCTCCAAATCTTTTAAAAGATGTCCTAGCCGAAATAAAAGACAAGATCATTGATCATTCAGTAAAGGTTGGGAATCCCTATTATATTGGACATATGACAAGTGCAATACCATATTTCATGATACTCATGGAGATGATTATTGCAGCGTTAAATCAGAATCAGGTAAAAATAGAAACGGCAAAGGCATCATCCTTTGTTGAGCGTGAGATCATAGCTTGGATACACAGACTTATCTTCAATCGTAGCACAGAATTTTATAAAAGGAATATACAGAATCATAATATTGCGTTGGGTAATGTAACGCTTGACGGAACAATAGCTAATCTTACT
>JAXHTB010000063.1:0-13225 GCA_034190185.1 Spirochaetota bacterium
AAAAAATAAATATAATTTTGAAGTAAGATACCCTGGAATGGGCCCAATAGGGAATTGGAAAAATAGGAGCGGATATACTAGGTGAGGGAGTGTATACAAACCGTAAATCAGAATATTTCCATTTGCGCAGGTTTCCGCATTATCGCATAATGTAACGTCGAGTGATGCGAATTTCCTGAGGGAATTTGTGAGAGTATAAGCGAGTTGTATATACTAAATTTTGGGTAGTATTGATCAATATTGCACCTATTAGATCAAGAAATGTATAAGATGGAGATTTATACCTGAATAATATGAGCTAAGTTATAGTTAATATAGATGACATGGATTCTTAAATAGAATGATTGAATTGCTTATAGCCTTGATAGAAATTTTGAAATAAAAAGAGGAGAACAAAAAGGGCAAGCTTAAACTGATTTAGAGCGTCAATCTCTTAATCATAATAAATAAGGATTAAGATTATGAGTAAGAGCAGGAACAATAGAAAATTAAGGCGTTAATATAGTTTTAATAGGTTGATATCCGGGCAATAGATATTAGAGATCAGTATGAGCTTATCATATAGGATATGTAGGATTTTTTTACATCCTATTAAAAGGAATACGATATGTCTGGTATGTTAAAAGGTAGTTTTTTAGGTACAGGTTTTGCGTTTCCTTTATCAATAAACGATACAGGTAATTTAAAGATATCTCAATATGAGGTAAGCATAGCAGAATCGATTAGAATAATACTTGGGACTTCCAGAGGAGAGAGGGTAATGCGTCCTGATTTTGGCTGCGATATACAGGAATTGGTTTTTGCCCCAAATAATGCTAATACACGTAGTCTTATAGTCTATTATATTGAAGAAGCTTTAATAAAATGGGAACCAAGGATTATCATAGAGAAGGTTGAGGCAATCTCTGATGAGCATGATGAAGCAATGATAAATATTTTTATAGAATATAAGGTTAGATCAGTTAATACCTTTTTTAATATGGTTTATCCCTTTTATTTAGAGAGAGGTGAAGTTGATACACGCTCCCAATTTGGATGATAGAACTTATAAAGATATATTAGATGAGGCGATAAGGTTAATACCTCATTACTGTCCTGAATGGACCAATCATAATCCTAGTGACCCGGGCATTACATTATTAGAGCTTTTTGCCTGGATGATAGAGATGTGCATATATAGATTGAATCAGGTGCCGGAAAAGGTATATCTTACACTTTTGGATCTAATAGGTCTTTCACCGAGTCCCCTGCAATCATCAAAAGTTCTTTTAACATTTTCACCTGTTGAAAGATTCGATGAGACTTTGTCCGCAGGTAAGATTCTTGTAAAAAGAGGAATACAGGTTTCCACAGTCAAATCCGAGGATGGCAACTCGATTGTTTTTGAGACTGAAAAAGATTTAGAAGTAACAAATATTGAGCTTAAAGCCTGTATTAGCACTGAAAATGGTCTTGTAACAGATAATCTGGAGACAATCAATGTAAATGACGGTGAAGGTTTTTCTCTATTTTCGGGTAGTAAAGAGATAAAGCGGTATATATATATTAGCGATCCTTGTATTGGTTTTCTTGAAGAGAATAACACCTTAAATATTTCTTTTAATAATGCAAACGAGATAAAATCGCTAAGCGATGAGATTGTTAATTTTTTGGAATGGGAATATTGGAATGGTAAAAGATGGACATCTGTGGAATTTGCAAGATCGCTTCCTGGAATAAGGAAAGAGGATAACGAGATCTATTTTTCCGGGCCAATTGACATTGTTAAAACTGAAATAGAAAATATAGACGGCTATTTTTTAAGAGCATCTCTGAATAATATTCCGGAAAGAGAGAAATGTTTTGAGATGATTGATATCAGGTCGATGCTGCTTTTTAATGGAGTCGGTCTAAATCCGGATGCCTGTGTCTGTAATACAGAAAATATGGTTTTTATTCCAATTGATTTGAACAAGGAATTTAACCCTTTTGTAAGGATACCAAAATACAATGATGCCTTTTATATTGCTTCAGACGAGGTATTTTCAAAAGAGGATTCGGTGATTTGCATCAATTTTCAATTGAGTGCAGCAGAAGTCGCTGGCAAGCCTGAAATTATTGAAGAATTAAATTTTAAATATGAATATTGGGATGGGCGCAATTGGCTGATATTGGGAGTTGCTAAAGAAAAAGGAGTGGAAGGCCCAGCAGGGGAATATAATTTTTTTGACACAACCAATGCATTAACTAAATCCGGAGAAGTTAAGTTTATTCGTCCGAATAATATCAAAAAGACTGAAATAAATGGTCAGAAGCATTACTGGATCAGAGTCAGAATAACCGCAGGCGATTTTGGAGAAGGAGGCAAGCATCAAATAAATGAAGAAGGGAAATGGGAATGGATTTATGATAAACCTATGAACTCTTCTTTAATAAGTCATATTAAACTTAGCTATCTGGCAGCGAAAAAACCGGTGCAGCATATGCTGTCGTACTCTGATTTTCATTATTTTGATTTCTCAAAAGCTATAGCAGAGAACTATGCAAGGAGCATAGAAGAAGATGATGCTGTAGTAGATTTCTTTAAGGTGTTCGAGATCAATAAAGAAGAATGCGCCATTACATATTTTGGATTCAACAAAATGCTGTATGCAAATGATCATGGAATTTATTTTAAAATAAATGATAAAAAGAGAGTTAAACCAGAACAGACGAACCTGTATCCATCCCAATTAGGTATTAACATAAAAAGGACCAAGAGACCTCTTTCTTTAAAGTGGGAATATTGGAGTGGGCTCAAATGGAAAAATCTAAGCGTAAATGATTATACTGACAATTTTCATGAATCAGGATTTATTGAATTCAGGTGTCCCAATGACATAAAGGAGAAATTAGAATTCGGCAAGGAATTATTTTGGTTAAGATTAGTATTTGAATCCGGAAGTTTTGAAACTAATCCCATAATAACGGCAATAAATTTGAATTCTGTATATGCATATAATCGTCAAACATATATAAATGAACTTTTAGGTTCAAGCAATGGCGCTCCATCCTTGGAATTATCTTTTCTACATGATCCAGTTTTGCCTGGTATGGAAATAATTGTAAAAGAGAATGAAGTCCCCCCGGCAGATGAACGCGCCTTGATAATTTCCGAGGAAGGCGAGGATTCAATAAATATAGTAAAAGATAATATAGGAAAAGACGAGGTATGGATACGTTATCATCAGGTAGATAATTTCTACGCATCTACTCCTAAATCAAGGCATTATTGTATAGATTTTAAGAAAAATATAATTATTTTTGGAGATGGGAATAAAGGTATTATCCCTCCAAGAATTAAAAATAACATTGTAGCTGCCAAATATCAGGTAGGAGGCGGTCAAAGGGGCAATGTTGGTTCTGGCACAGTTAAAAACATTATAGAAAAAATTCCATTTATTGAAGACGTTACTAACTTTTATTCAGCAGAGGGTGGAGCAGACCTTGAATCTATTGAAAGTCTAAAAAGCCGGGCGTCAAATATATTTAAGAACCTGAACAGGGCTGTTACAGCCGAAGATTATGAATGGCTTGCAAAAGAGGCTTCTTCTTCTGTGGCAAGGGCAAAATGTTTATCGAAATGCGGAAAGCAAGGAGAAGTAATTGTAATAATATTGCCGAAACCTGATTTAGAAGAATTTAATATAAAAGAAAAAATATATCCAACGTCAGAGCTGCTCCGAAGGGTTAAAGAATTTCTTAATGCAAGGAAATTAGTAGGATCTAAACTATCAGTACTGCCTCCGGTATATATTAATATTTCATTAAATCTTAAAATAGTCTTTAAAAAAGAGATTTCAGAAATACAGATATTGAAAAATCAAGTTGAGTTATCTGTACGAAGATATCTGCATCCTATAACGGGCGGCGCAGGCGGAAAAGGCTGGCCTTTTGGGGCTCCATTAAATAAAAACGATGTCTTTAGGGTATTGGAAAAAATTGATGGAATCTATTATATAGAAGATATTGAAATAATTAACGATGACTCTGAAGTATCAATAGAAAAGTTAGTTCTTGATGAGGATAACCTTATTTTTGTTAATAAGATAGATATTATTGAAAGGAAGTACCAATTTTAATTTATGGAACAATCTCATATAATAGAAAGAGTAACAGAACTATTTGCAGAAAAGCTGAAAAAGATAGATGCTGATGAAAATCGATTTCATATTATTATTGATGATGATACTGAAATCTATGACGATAAACAACCTGCCCTTAAAATAATTCTATTAGGAATAGAGGAGAATCATTCAAATAATATGTTCGAAAAAATAAAGCAATCAGAAATTGATGAAGATGGAAATCTCATTGAGTATTTTATTCAGCCTGCGACACTGATCAATTTGAGGTATATGGTAGCTCCGTATTGTTCATCAAGGAATACAGCCTATAGAATGCTGGGCATGATCATTAAACAGATAAAGGATGATAATCTAATAGAAATAGACGAATATGATTGGATTGATAATAATATGAATCCAATTAAAATTGAGAATATTCAAATTGATTTTGAAAAACAGATTCAAATTTTTAACCTCCTAAGAATAGACTTTAAGCCTTCTCTATTCTATCAAATGACAGTAGGTATAAACTCTGATAAGAAAGAGATGTTTAGAAGGGTAGAAGAAAGGAAAATCAGCGCTAAGAAGATATGAGTATGCTCAAAATTTGTTAGCGGACATTGATGCAAATAAGTAGTAAGTTCCTTTGTATTTTTTTTGCATTATTCAATGATTTTTTATATGCAGAAATCCTATTTTAAGTCCTTTATTTTTCAGCAGTAGATTTGGATAGCAAGAAATATTTACTATTATTTTGAATAGTAATAAATAAAATTATAGGGGGGAAAATATGCCGAATTACCAAACTCCTGGCGTTTATGTAGAGGAGATATCCGGCGGTTCTAAACCGATTGAGGCAGGGGCTACAAACATAGTTGGTTTTTTAGGTGTTGCAGAAAAAGGCCCTGTTAATGAAGCAGTTCTAGTTACAAACTGGACACAGTATACCAGCATATTTGGTGATATGCATTCTAATGGATGGTTAGGGCATGCTGTATATCTTTTTTTCCAAAATGGCGGATCCAAGTGTTACATAAATAATCTGTTGGAGCTTAAGGATTCTTCTAATGCCGCTAAAGAAGAACCGAAACAAGAAGCAAAAGCAGATGAGAAAAAGGATGTAAAAGATACGGTTAAAGGATCAACAAATTCTGATATGAGCAATGTTAATATTGAAAATCCGCCTAATCTTACTTCATTGATAATAGGCAAGGATGAGGGGCCTGGTAAAAGGAGCGGTCTTTGTTTATTTGATGAAATATCAGATATTTCTATTATTTGTGCTCCTGGAGTTGTTGATGCTGCATCACAGGATGCAATATTATCGCATTGTGAAAAGAATCGATTCAGGGTAGCTGTTCTGGATTCACAAGAGAGCTTAGAAAAGGGATTAGACACTATGCCAATGCCCAGAGATTCAATGATGGGCGCTTATTATTTTCCATGGATACAGATGTATGATCCAATACTTGAACAAGATGTTTTTGTTCCACCAAGCGGCGGTGTAGCCGGCATCTGGGGCAGGGTTGACAGCACAAGAGGAGTTCATAAAGCACCGGCAAATGAAATTTTTCGGGGGGCAACGGGCCTTAAGTATAATTTAACCGATAATGAACAGGAATTATTAAACCCTAAAGGTATAAATTGCATCAGAGAATTTGTCGGAAAAGGGATTAGAATTTGGGGAGCCAGAACATTTAGCTCTGACCCTGAATGGAGATATCTTAATGTACGTAGATTATTCTGTATGGTAGAACAAGCCATTCAGGAAGGCACCAGTTGGATAGTATTTGAACCGAATACAAGAGATTTATGGAAAAAAATAACCAGAAATCTTACCGCATTCCTTTTAAGAATTTGGAAGAGCGGGGCTTTGTTTGGAGATACACCAGAAGAGGCTTTTTATGTTAGATGTGATGATGAATTAAATCCTCCTGAATCAATAGATGCAGGATATGTCATCTGTGAGATAGGACTGGCTCCGGCAAAACCTGCGGAATTCGTAGTATTCAGAGTAACACAAAAAACGATTGGAGAAGAGTAATCTGACACCAATTGTGTCATAATTGATAAATACAATTTATCAATATCCCAAAATGATAGATATTGCGCATAATCGCGTATATAAGTTAGTGCATAATGCTGCAAGTTTAAAGGTTCAATCTGTAAGCTGTTAGTTTTAGAATACCGGCTTAGAGTTAAGCCGATTAAATTTAAATATATATGTAAAGGAGATTTACATGTCAGATTATGTAACAACCAACAGAACAAATTTTAAAGTATCGATCGATGGGATTGAATTTGGCAACTTTATTTCTGTAACCGGATTGGGAGGAACAGCGGAAATTACTGATGATATCGGCGGTATGGATAAAAACGCAAGAAAGATTCCAGGAAAAGTAAAATACGAGGTTGTCACTCTTCTACGAAATTGCGATCCCAAAGATAAAGTTTTAAAGGATTGGTGGAAAACAGTTGAAAGAGGCAAACCAGAAAGAAAACCCGTTTCTATTGTATATTTAGATAGAGATGGCGATACTGAGGTTGCAAGAAGGAATCTATTTGAGTGTGTTCCAACCGGATGGGATATTTCTGACTTGGGAAGCTCAGAAACAGGTCCTTTAACAGAGTCAATCTCATTAGTTTACGAAGACGCTGAATGGGCATAATTGTTCTTTTAGTATAGTATTGAGCTAATTTTAGAATCTGGTTATATATTAATTTTTTTAATTTTATTTATAATGTATTGCATCAGTATTTCGATCTGTCTATCAAGTATTATTTTTGATTAGATGTATTGAAATATGCTTCTTAACTCAGTATTCAATGCAGGTTCTCGACATCAATTTACAGGAAGTGATGATTAGTATATATAATACATCTACCTCAAACACTCAGATTGTTCACATATATAGCAGATTCTAGGAGCTAGGAGAAGCCAAGGCATGAAAAGGGGATAGTAGTAGCGGACAACTGTCCGCTTCTACTTAGCTTCTTGACTTCTTAGTTGAATAATTTAATCCTTTAGCGCCCTAGGCGCTCATATTCAAAAAAATATAATAATTTACCTATGATATACAAAGCACCAGGGATATATATAGCCCCTGAACCTAAAAGAATTGAACCTATAACCTTATCTAACAAGTGTGTAACTGGATTCATTGGCATAGCTGAAAGGGGACCGATTCATGAGGGAGTCAGGATAAAAAGCTTTAAACAATATCAAAAGATATTTGGAGGTTTTACCGGTCATTCATATCTGCCCTATGCTGTTTATAGTTATTTCCATACTGGCGGTAAAGAATGCGTTGTTATCAGAACAGCTCATTTAAATGAAGATAATGATATTAACTCAGCTTCAAAGGCTTCAATGATATGTAAAGATATAAATGAGAATACATCTTTCGAGATTAAGGCCCTTTCTGAGGGTATATGGGGAAACAATATACAACTGAAGCTAAGTTATATCAACTCGGATACTGCTACTGTATTGAAAATAGATACTGAGAATCGTGAATGGATAGAAATTGAGTCAACAGAAGATTTTCAAGTGGAAGATACAATCTGTATATGGAACAGGGATAGGAAAGAATATAAAATCATATCACAGATTGCAGGAAATCATATCTATTTCGATTCTAGATTAGATACAATTATAGATAGTGATAACCAGGAAATATATTGCGGGAATGTCAGGTTCAACATTAAAATAACTCATGAAAAAGATGTAGAAGAGTATTTTTTCTTATCAATTAATGAGGATGATGATAAGTATTTTATTGATGAAATAAATCAACAATCCGGATTAGTTGAGATAAATAAGACTGGCGCTATTAGTACTCCTTATGAAATTTCTTCTGAAAATCTGCAAGGCGGCAAAAATGGAGTATTGAGTTTAACACCCGCAGATTTTATCGGTTATTATAAGGGCTTAGAAGATAATAAAGGGATCGGTATATTTGAAGCCTATAACGATGTTTCTCTTATAGCCGCACCTGATGTTTTGCTTTTTGAAGAATATATTTACAATGACTTAGATAGAGCGAAGAAGGATATATTTATTGTGCAGAAAGCGATGATAGACCAGTGTGAAAGGTTGGGAAATCGCTTTGTAATTTTGGATCTGCCTTTAGTAAAAGATGTTATTGAACTAATGAAGTGGACTGGCAAATTTGATTCAAAAGTCGCTGCAGTTTATTACCCAAGGATAGAGATGATAAACCCGGAAGATATTAGCAGTCTTAGTACTGTAATAGTTCCTCCTTCCGGGCATATTGCAGGAATATATATCGATTGTGATGAGAAAGAAGGTATATTCAGAGCTCCTGCCAACAAATTTATAAAAGGGGCAGTTGGTTTAACTGAAAGGATAGATGATGAGGTATATGAGATTATCTATCCTAAAGGCATTAACTGCCTTAGATATATACCAGGAAGGGGCATCAAGGTCTGGGGAGCCCGGACTCTTTCCAGCGATATTTCTTGGCGTTATATAAATGTGCGACGAACTTTTTCAGCTATTAGCGAATCAATAAAACAGGGAACCAGGTGGGCAGTTTTTGAAACAAATGACATGGCTTTACGCAAAAGAATTGTACGCCATATTTATGCATTTTTATTAGATTTATGGCGTAAAGGTTTTATGAGCGGAGTAGTTCCCGAAGACGGTTTCTATATAAGATGTGATGATGAATTGAATCCGCCAGAAGAAATTGATGCAGGAAGGATAAATATTGAAATAGGAATTGCCATTGCAAGACCTGCTGAATTTTTAGTTATAAAGATAAGATCAAAGCAGGAAGAATCAATGATATTAATCGAAGGATAAAGAAGGTAAATTATGGCAGAACAACAAGAAAAAAACGCTTCTTTTTTGCCAAACTATTTTGGTGTTGAGATTGAAGGAATACAAACCGCGAAATTCTCCAAATGTGAGGGGCTGGAAGCAGAAACTTACATTTATGAAGTTGAAGAAGGCGGACTGAATACAAACACACATAAATTTTTCGGCAGAACAAGATTTCCAAACATTATTTTGGAAAACGGCATAACAGATAATAATGATCTCTATAACTGGCATAAAGAAACAGTTTTATCTGACAAAAAGGTGGAAAGACGTAATGGATCTATTATTATGTATAATGCCGGCGGTAAAGAGATAAAAAGATGGAATTTCTTCAGGGCTCTCCCATGCAGGTGGGTTGGGCCTAAACTTGGAAAAGATGTATACGGCGTTGCTATTGAACGTGTCGAGATAGCTCATGAAGGACTGGAAATAGCGAGCTAAAAAATATATGTAATAACTGCAAGTCATGGAAAGAAGAGAATATTAAATTGAACATCGAACATCGATTAACGAATGATGATTTTGAAAGTTGGTTATGTATGAACAAAGATGAACATATAATAAACATCGGAGCTGGTTGAAAGATTTGCACAAATAATTCGCGCTGCTCTTAGCCGAAGAGATCGGCTCTTGAGGAGTAGTGGGATGGTTTGTATTCAATGGTCAAGGTGTAGATTTTAAAAAAAAATAATGATTGGTAATACAAATCAACAAATTTAATTTTAGCTTAATTTAGGAGTATATTATGAGCTTGGAAAAAGCAGTAATCACAAATCTGGATAAAAATGAGAAAATTGAAGTTTTATTTAATCCCAAAGAATATATTATTGAGAAAAAGACACCCTGGCGGGAACACGACATTCAGGGACTTGATTCACCTGCTGTAGAATTTACATTAGGAGAGAGAAAACGTCTTTCTATGGAACTTTTCTTTGATACATCGGAAGAAAAGACAGATGTTAGAGAATTCACCAACAAGATTGAGGAGTTGATGCTTGTTAATGCTGAAGAACATAGACCGCCGCTCCTGCTTTTTTCATGGGGTAAACTTCAATTTAAGTGTGTATTAGAAGATCTGGTCCAAAGATTTACTATGTTTATGAATGACGGAACACCTATCAGAGCTATTTTAAAACTACTGCTAAAAGAATATTCCACTTCTATTAGTCAATTTAAAAAGAATCCGCGCGAATCATCAGATCATACTAAAAGGATAGTCTTAAGAGAAGGAGAAACCCTTTCATCAATATCTGCTAGAGAATACGCAGACCCTTCAAAATGGAGGGAGATAGCCAATTCTAATAACATAACAGACCCATTAAATGTAAAGCCTGGAGCTGTTTTAAAAGTTCCGCCGTTATATTGATTGGCTAAACTTAAGTATTATAAAATGAAATCTATTGGAAATTAAGGAAAGAGATTTAAAGCAATTACTGCTTTTTCACTTAACTTGTTGCACCTCGGACACTCAATACTTTTATGCAAAGTAGTATATCTTATTTTTTTTATTTTATATCTAAATAAAATACATTAAAAAAGAGTAGACCAATGGCAGATAATGAAAATAAAACTTTAATACCCGAATTCATAATTTATCTAAATGGACCCAGACTATCTGTAGAAAAGGCCGCCGACATACAAGAAATTATAATAAATGAGAAAGTAGACGCACCTTCTACTTTTATGATTTCAATGTCGGACATGGACAGAAAATGGACAGACAGCGATGATTTGTCTGAAGGGTCTGAAATAAAAATACAGTTAGGATATAAAGATGAAGTTGATGAACTAATGTATGGAGAAATTACTGCTATTTCGCCAAGTTATAGAAAAAATTCAGATGATCACGTACTCATTAAAGGCAGCAATCATCTGCACAGACTAGTAAGAGCAAAAAAAACGAGATCATTTTCCAATATGACAGACAATGTTATTTTTAATAAGATTGCAAACGAAGCAGGTTTACATAGTGATACTGAACATATCGGAGTAAATCATTCATTTGCTGTACAAAGAAACCAGACTGATTATGAATACCTGTTATCGATTTCTAAAAAATATAATTGTAAACTCTGGTCAGATAACAAGTGCCTGTATGTAAAAAAAATAAAAGAGAATAGTGGTGAAGATATTATTCTTGAGTGGGGCAAGACACTGTTAGAATTTTATCCACAGTTAGATACCTCCAATCTGATAACTGAGGTAGAAACAAGAGGATGGGATAATAAGAATCGCAATACTGTTATCGGGAAGGCCACAATAAATGATATTACCCAAAAAATTGGAGGAAAAACACTAGGCGCTGCAATTGTTAAGAAGAACTTTGGGGATTGCAAAATGACCTTTCTTGATGACAATATTTTTGATCAAAAAAGCGCAGATTCAGCCGCTCTGGATATTATTACTCATAATTCAATGAGTTATATTTCAGCATCAGGTAAAACACAGGGAAATAATAAAATAAGAGCCGGCAATATCATGGAATTAAAAGAGCTGGGAGGCAGATTTTCTGGAAAATATTATGTAGATAGCGTTAAGCATCATTTCTCTGCAAAACTAGGTTATTCAACTTCATTTAATTTAGTAAGAAATTGCGTGTAAATATTATGCAGTAGTTCACCACAAAGTTACAAATGTACAGAGGTAAATATGAATTCTTATTATATGCAACGTCCAGTATACAGTATTGTTACTGATAATCAAGATCCGGATAACCAGGGTAGAGTAAAAGTTTTAATTGAGGATATGGATAATTCAGTGGAAACAGATTGGATTCCTGTATTAAATTTTTATGGAATCTCAGGTTCCAGTGCGCATAATTTACCTAAAGTTGGGGATCAGGTAATTGTGGCATTTATAGATGACGATCCGGATAATGGCATTGTACTTGGCAGTGTATGGTGCAACAATCAAGTTCCTCCTGAGACTGGCAAAGATGAGGGGTCTGATCTAAATATGGATGAGGGAAATGATCTAAGATTTATTAAAAGCAAAAGTGGACATAAGCTAATAATAGATGATAAAGACGGAGAAGATAGGATACAAATAATTTCTTCTGACGGCGCAACAAGGTACGAATTTTTACTGGGAGAAGAAAAAATAAATATTGAAACAGATGTTGATTTAATATTAAACACGGTTGGGAGTTTAGGAATAGAGACTGAAGATGGAAAATTCATATTTGAAAAGGGATTAAAAATTGAAGTTGATGAGTTATCTGTGAATACCAGGTGTAAAGATAAGAAATCTAATGCAGTTAAAAATATAGTATTTAATAACGATTCAGTCACAAAACATTAAGATCAGTTTGAGCTTACACTCGTTCGATTTATTGAAGATCTCAGATCCTTAGTCCGGCTCGACTGGAGATTCGCAGATCAGGAAAAGGAGTAAATTATATAATTAGGCATGAGAACGAAATATCATAAATTATTATTGGAGGAATAATATGAATTCTTATTATATGCATGGACCTGTATATGGCGTTGTTTCGGATAATAAAGACCCGGAAAAACAGGCCAGGGTAAAAGTGGCGCTAAAATCGCTGGGTGATTCCATTGTAACAAATTGGATTCCTGTATTGAACTTATACGGAAGTTCCAAATGCGGAGCATTTTTTTTACCTGAAGTTGGAGATCAGGTAATTGTGGGATTTATAGGTGACAATTCTGAAAGAGGAATAGTGCTAGGCGGTATATGGAGCAATAAACAACCCCCGCCCCAAACCGCTGAAAATAAAGGATCTGATCTAAATAAGGATGGGAAAAATAATTTAAGATTTATAAAAAGCAGAAGCGGACATAAGATAATATTAGATGATAAAGACGGTGAAGAAAAATTACAAATAATTTCTTCTGATGGCGCTACAAGACACGAATTTTTAGTAAAGGAAAAAAAAATAAATATTAAAACAGATGTTGATTTAAGATTAAGCGCGGCTGGAAGTTTGGGGATAAAGGCTGAAAAGGGAAAATTATCATTTGATAAAGGATTAAAAGTTGAGGTTGATGAGTTATCAGTGGAGAGTAAAGGCAAAAATACAAAGCTCAAAGGAAGTCAGAATATTACATTAGATGGCAGTTCTGTAACACTAAACTGATATGAGTACAGCTTTTAGGATATCAGTATAATCAAATAATATTGAAATAAGGAGCTTTATTATGTCTGTTCTTAACACTGTAGAATTAAATCTAATAAAGGCTAAATACTGGAACCCTAAAGACCCTACTTCTAAGCTTTTCTACAAAGACCCCAGTCAATGCGTAAGATTCCATTTTGGCATAGTATCTGACAA
>JAXHTB010000630.1:0-1558 GCA_034190185.1 Spirochaetota bacterium
CGTTCTTTTACATGTCTCAAGAACGAATTCCAGATCATGTGATGCAATAAGTTTTGTTTCTTCTGAGGAATTGATAAAATCAATAAGCTTCCTCCTAGACCTCATATCAAGATTTGAGGCAGGTTCATCATAGATAACTATCTTCGGCTTCATTGAGATAACAGAGGCAATGGCTGCCATCCTTTTCTCTCCGCCTGAAAGGTGGTGCGGTGGTCGTTTTTCAAAATTGATGCAGCCTGTAACTCCTAGAGCATCCTGCACCCGCTTCTCCACTTCAAGAGCTCCCAATCCAAGATTCATGGGACCAAAAGCAACATCATCATAAACCGTTGTGTTAAAAAGCTGGTCATCAGGGTTTTGAAAGACATATCCGATATTAGGATTAAATTTGCGGAGTTTGCTCTCCTTACCGTAGATATAGACACTGCCTGCAGCAGGTTTAAGTAATCCGCAAAGAATATGAAAGAAAGTAGTTTTTCCAGCTCCATTAGGGCCGATAATGCCAATGCTTTCACCTTCGTTAATAGTTATATTCAATCCTTTTAAAACATCTGCCTTATCAGAATAACTGAAAGACAGATCAATTATCTCTATTGCTTTTTCTTTCATATCTTTCCTATACAATAAAAGTCACATAACACAAGCAAAATGGAAACAAAACCACAGGCTCCAGACTTAATAATATCCCAACTCTCCAGCTTAAATTCATTCTGAATAGCAACACCGCCTTCAAAACCTCTGAGTATCATGGCATTATACACTTTTTCAGTCTGCTCAAAGCTTCTTATAAGAAGCGTTCCTATAAGGCTGGCAGTACTCATAAAAGATCTGATGCTGTTTTTGCTTCTAAATCCACGCAGTATAAGTGAGGTGCGCATTTTTCTCAGTGTTTCAAGATAAACAAAAATATATCTGTAAGTGAAAAGGATTAGATTTACAAGCTTATTTGAAAGCTTCAGGCCTTTTAAAGCCCCTGCAGTTCTGTTAAAAGTAGATGTCCCAAGCATAATAATAAAAAGTGTAATAATGGCAATTGCCTTGAATAGAATAAGGAATGATAGAGATAAACCATCATAATAGATATTAATATATTTCAGATTTATTAGTACGGTTCCACCAGAGCTTACTGGAAGAAAAAGAAATAATGGCAGAAGGAAAAGGAATGGAATCCATACCTTTTTAAAAATGAACATACTCGGTAATCTCGAAATAAAGGCAAGGCCAAACGATAAAAACATGGAAGACAATGCTATCTCAATTGTGCTCAATGACGAAATGCATAAAATAAATATTATTATTGTTAATATTTTGCACCTTGTATCCCAGGAATGTACTGGTGAATCAATAAAAGCGTATTTGTCTATATCTACATGCATTATGTCTGCTTAATCTCAAAAAAATATATATTTCCTACTGATTTGATATGACTTTGATATGAGGGTTGGTGTCAACTCTTTTTAGATATTCAGGTTTTGAGGTCGTGCTGTTAAAAAAATCCCGAATTCAATATTGAAGAGCAACAAAAATTAAATAAATAATGCAAACTATAACGAAATCT
>JAXHTB010000631.1:0-1542 GCA_034190185.1 Spirochaetota bacterium
TGAATCTCTTGGATAAACATAAGGATATCTTGAATCAGGGAGTGTTGCAAGCAGGGCGCTGCCATTATCAGTATCAATCGAGCACTGAGTTATAATATCAAGATGTTTGTTTATTTCCTTATTCAGATCCAGAAGCTTTCTTGTGAAGATTGCAATTGATGGGTCCCTTAGAAGATCATCTCTTCTTCTCCTCCTCTCTTTAACAACATCTTGGAGTTCATCCATCAAATTATGGTCTTTTTGGGCTATTTCAAGGAAATCGTCACGTTTTATTCTGACAAGTTCACTTTTACATGAGACTTCAACACTCGCATTCCTAGCTTCATCAGAAAGAAGGGAAATTTCCCCAAAAAATTGTCCCTCTTTAAGTATTGAGATTATCTTTTTTTCATTCTCAATTTCCCTGTAAACAGTAGCTTCACCTTCTCTTATAAGATAAAATGCATCACCAACATCTCCTTCATTAAAGATTATTGACTTTTGGGGAATTGTAATTAACTCCACCTTAGCAAGTACCTCATCAAAAAGTGAATCAGATAAAGGTGTAAATAAAGGAGAGCTTCTCAAATCTCTCTTCAATTTCCTCTCAATATATCTTTGATCCATGAGAATCCTGATAAACTGAGATACAGACACTAGCCTTTTCAAAACTTCTCCTGGCATAGCAAAGGTCATTACATCAACAATGGCCAGTATAGAGCTTATCCTCGGATCAGAAGAGAAGATTATCTCCTCGCCAAAAAAATCACCTTTCTCAAGTATTGAAAGCTCATACCTAGGATTTTCCTCTGTTGGGATTATTACCTTTACCCTTCCTGAAAGAAGAATGTAAAAACGATCATTAAATTGCCCATGACGGCAGATAATATCATCTTTAATAAATTCACAGATTTCAACTTGATCTGCTATTTCATCAAGGAATGATTCATTTACATCAGAAAAGAAGTCCATCTCTTTAAGAATTGCTCCTGGACTGATATTCTTAAAGAAAAAGATATTCTTTAATTTATCGGATATTTCTCTTACTGAGTATTTAATCGGAGGCATAATAACTACTTATTGAATACCTGTTATCTCAGAACCAGCAAAGGGTCTGGCTGACACCTCCCTTGACGGTTCTGATTCATGATTGTGGAGTGAGTCTATCTTGTAAGAGTCATAACAGCTTACAGTAAAATAATATAGAATGCTATTTTTCAACACAGGATAATCCAATATCATTTTATTATCCCTGATTCTATTTTCATCAATTATATTGTTGGTAATTTTTACTTCAATATAATTTTTATTACTATTGAAATCATTAGTAATTCTCTTTTTTCCTATATATCCAATTTTTCCATCGTATCTCCCTGATCTTACCCCATAATATATCCTGTATCCGCCAATATCATGTTCAACATTTTTTTTCCACCTTAAGCGCACAAAACTGTCGCCAATTTCCGAAACCTCAAGGAAAAGAGGGGGTCTGGGTGGATGATCAATTTTGTATGATAATCCGATATTATAAATTGAGGGAGAAAATTTGCCATCTGGGGACGG
>JAXHTB010000632.1:0-1533 GCA_034190185.1 Spirochaetota bacterium
TATCGCAATTATTTGTATTACCTGTTTTCAAATCTTAACTCCTTGTAAAAAGGTTGTCTTTTCCAAGAAGGCTATTTAACTCATAAATTCTTAATCGTACTTCGCCTTTTTCAGGGGTAAATAGTGGGATACTATCTTTTTCCTTGAGAACGATTAAATGTTCAGCCAGCTTTTCTTTCCAATCTTTTAATAATTCAGGGTGAGCTGAAATTGGGTGATCCTCAATAAAAAAAACCGGTCTCGAATTAAGCTGTTTCTTTATTTCCTTTATACATTCGCGATTCATAACATCACGTAGGGCATAAAAGAAGTAGTGATATGAATCATAGTCGCTTAGAATAATAGTGTTTGGGAGAGTATTACTTTTAACCCACTGTAAGGTCTCTCGAACTGGGTGAGGGTAGTTGATGTAGTTTTGTTTATTATATAGGGGTGAGTATTGCGTTAGGTAAGCAAGTTTGGGAAAAGGCTTAAAGAGTATCGTTGGTGGATAAATAAGAACAACGTGCCAAATAATTAAGCAGACTATAAAGCTATATTTAAGAAATTTCCTAATTATCCCTTTTTGTACTAGCAATATACCAGTTGAAATTGATATGAATGGTATTAAGGGGATAATGTAACGAGCAGAAGCACCACTCGAGGTAACAGGGTATGATCCGTTTATGAATAGTATTGGCAATACCATAATAGTCATTATTGATCCTATCAAAGCTCCAGCTCTTGATTTTTTCACAACAAAAAAAACACTTATGACAGGAAACGCAAAGATGATAATTGTAAGTATTATCACAGCCCAACCCGGCAAACCAAAAGCTCCGCTACTTCCCTTTAAAAAATATTCGAAACTCAAACGCCCACCATACTCATAGTGAGAAGAAGTTAAAGTTTTTCCATAGGTCTGATAGTTAAAGTATATATTCGGAAAATAACCTACAAGAAAAAAGAACACAGCTATCCCCATAAGTTTTATGTAATTGAATAATCTGAATAATCGATTTTCTGGAATTTTTTCACCGGATTTTCTTAGTATTCTCCAAAAAATAATTGGAAAAATCAAAGCAAACATAGCAAAGTCATCCCTTGCCATTAACGTAAGTCCAAAAAATAAAAATGAGAGTGACAAATAGAAAAGAGGTTTTGTTGAGGATATTAATTCTTCAAAATCGATGAATTCCACATCTCCTTGCTTGTGTGTCGTTCCTAATATAAGGAAGCATATACTTATAACTAAGAAGCAGTAACCTAAATTTGCAGTTAAAATTCTTCCGTTGATACAAATAAGTAAAGGATTAGCTGCTACTAGGAAAGCTGCTATGATGCCTAGCCCCTTTCCTTGAAGTCGATTGCCAAGAATGCCTATCATTGGAATTACAAGCGAACAAATCAAAATGGTTACCCAACGAGCAGCAGTTTCATCGTAGCCAAAGATTGAAAAAAGACAAGCTAATAAGAGGGAATATCCAACAGCCCATCCAGGATGTGATTGATAATTGCCATCATAGTCTGTCAATCTGATTGGTGGAATATTAT
>JAXHTB010000633.1:0-1530 GCA_034190185.1 Spirochaetota bacterium
AAGCATTAGAAATTATTGGATCAGGTTATATAATGGATAATATAAATCAAGAGACATGAATCTATATCATCCATTGATAATAGGTGAAGGTCAATGAAAAAAAAGCGTCTCATCTCTATTGTAATGCTAAAAATAATGCTTAATATTTTTATCTCATCACTACTAGCTTCAGAAGAGAGTGCTTGGGAATTTACAGTCGGAGCAAAAGGGACTTATTCATCAGGAATTTCCGATTCTAATACAGATTTTAGGTTATTTGGGGATGTGGAATATAGTGTATACATATTTAGAATATCGAGCGAAATCTCACGTTATTTTAACTATCAAATCACAGACGGCATGGGAACTTATGATTATATTGGCTTCAATGAGCTGGGCCTTGCCGTTGGAACAGGTCCAGCAGATTGGATTTCTCTTAATCTCGAATATAGACACTCTTCGGGTGATCTGGAATATAATAGAAATAGCTACATAGTTGAAATCATTTATGATTACAAAGCGATTTCTATTATTGGTGATTATAATAGAACTGATACAGACTATGCTTTTAATTCATTAGATGTAAAACAGAAGTCTGACTCATGTTCTCTTGAAGTTGACTATTTCTTTTCAGATAGCATTAGTTTTGATGCTGGTCTTTCATTCAATAACGACAATTTTCAAAATATTGGTTACGATTATTACAAAATTACATTTAGAATGGGATCAATGGTATTTTTCCAAAATGGACTAAACATTCTTTTTGGACTATCCTTTGGAAAGGACTCAGAAGAGTATCGAATCGCAGGAATTGACTCAGGATTGAGCTGGAAAATTAACGAAAACATAAAATTATTGGCACTATATTCTTTTCAGTACTATATTGCGCAATCTGAAGCCGTTGAAATAATTACAATCGATAATTATGATACTACAGGGAACGGGCATGGAAATAATTCACACTCTTCATCACTTAAAAAGGATAATCCTTTTCTCAGCATTTCAAAAAGAGGTGAATCATATTCTTCTCATATTGTTAATTTTGGAATTAGTTACAATTATTAATGGTTCAATATAAGCTGCAATAATACATGTATGTTTTATCCAATATTAATTTCAGATGTTGTTAAAACCTCATTGATCGCTAACTGAAATTGAAAAAAAAATGAAAATTTTGTCAGATTTTTTTTTATCGATTGTCATATAATTTGATCTGCTGTTGCTAGATCTATTTTTTGCAAAGGAGGAACATATGAAAAAAATTTCATTAATAATTGGCTCGATTATTATTCTGATAATTTCAAGTGTTGGATGTTCTGATGATAATCCTGCTACTCTTAATGTCAGGCTAGTGGATGCACCAATCACACTCGCTAATGATGAGATAGTAGAAGAGGTCAATGTAGTAATAACACGCGTTGATGTGGTGAAAAAGGGGAGCGGAGAGGAGAATTCAGATGAGATTGGTTCAGGAGACGGCATTATTACAGTTCTTGAAACTAATACAACACTCAATCTACTTGATTATGTTGACGGTGTATCAGCCCTATT
>JAXHTB010000634.1:0-1525 GCA_034190185.1 Spirochaetota bacterium
CTTTAAGCGCTATTACCTTAAAATATTCCCTCACAGCCTCACAAAAGTTGTCCATTCTCTCATAGGCAGAGGCAATTCTGATATGGATCAGTGATTTAGAGCTCACATCCTTATATTTTTGAATAAAGTCCTTAAGGATTTCTAAAGCCTGGCTATATTCTTTTATCTCTATTAAGGCCCGAGCTTTTAGGATTACTGCGTCCCTGAATAGAGCAGGTTCATCATCATCTAAAAGATCGATAAACTTAACTGTATATTTATACTCTCTATATTCATAAAAGAGAGATGCTATCTCATATACTGCATTATTATAATAAACTGATTTAAAATTAAAGCTATCTAGATGTTTATAAACAGGATATGGATAAAGTCTTAGGTTTAGATTGCGTTTATATTCAAAACAACTATTGGAAAAGTGAAGTATAGATTTCTTAAAATTGCCTGCCTTCTTATATGCTATTCCAAGCATAAAATGTTCATGATATCCAAGTTCCTTTTTCTCTAGCATCTTGATTATTTCTGAATGTGACGTATAAAAACCTAGTGCAGATAGATTGTTCCTTGATGTTGTGTTATGAGAACATGCAACAGTTAAAATTATAGTAATAATATAAAAAATATTTTTCACACTCTTTAGTCTCCCTTAGAAAATATAAGTTAGTTTTATCAAAAAAATATATTTAAATTGATAATATTTCAACTATTTTTCTAATAATACTCAATATGAAAATGTAATTGAGCACGATCCTTGTTATCTCAGGTCTTATCTTCTTAGATATCAATAA
Source organism: Spirochaetota bacterium (assembly GCA_034190185.1). Taxonomy (GTDB): domain Bacteria; phylum Spirochaetota; class UBA4802; order UBA4802; family JAFGDQ01; genus JAXHTB01. The sequence continues at coordinate 786 of JAXHTB010000634.1, forward strand.
AGGGTAATATTTCAATATGTAAATAAACGGTTTTCTTTTTTCTTGACAGATATACCACTAGATAGTACTTTCTGTTCCGTGAACAAATTACATGAAGATAAAACTTCACTCTCTGTATCTAGTTTGGAGTAAATAAATGGATAAAATCATATATCTTGATAATAATGCAACAACAATGGTTGACCCCCAAGTGTTAGAGGAGATGCTTCCATTTTTTTGTGAGAGATATGGAAATCCATCTAGTCAGTATGACTTTGGTGGAAATATTGCAAAAGAAATTGAGAAATCTAGACAGCAGGTTGCTGCCCTGTTAGGCGCTAAGAATGAAGATGAGATTGTCTTCACGAGCTGCGGTACAGAGAGTGACAACATCGCAATTCTCGGAACCCTAAATTACTATAATGATAAGAGACATATAATTACATCGAGTGTTGAGCATCCTGCCGTTCTTAATCTGTGCAAAAAACTTGAAAAAGATGGATATCATATTACATATCTTCCAGTTGATAAAGACGGGGACATTGACATCGAATTATTAAAAGAATCGATTACAAATGATACTGCAATTGTATCGATAATGTATGCAAATAATGAAACTGGCGTTTGCTTTCCTATTGAAGAAATCGGAGCATTTTTGAAAAGCAAGGGAATTCCCTTTCATGTTGATGGGGTGCAGGCAGTAGGCAAGATGCCAATAGATGTTGCAAAATTAAATTGTGACATGTTCTCCATATCAGGAC
>JAXHTB010000635.1:0-1522 GCA_034190185.1 Spirochaetota bacterium
ATGAGATTGTATTCATGATCTATTTTTCCCTTAAAAGGCGATTGGCTGCTCAATCAGTCATTTATTTTGACGTTATATCATCGATTCATCTTTTTTTCCTTTTTGCTAATAAAGACCCAATTATAATACCAATAACTATAGTAATTATCATCCATATTATTCTGGGGATCTGAATTTTCCAGAATAAAACATTTACTATGCAAATCTCAATATTTTGTAAAAATATTATAAGAATAATTATAGATATAATGATGATTAATACTGTTTTATAATTCATCTGACTTCTCCTTATAATAAATTTAAATCTATATATCAATTACTGACAGGCAAATTAATAATAAATTCACTCCCTTTCCCTGGTTTACTATAAACATTTATTGTTCCCCTGCACATCTTAACAAAATCGCTGCATAGTTGGAATCCCAGCCCAGCTCCTTTTTCGCCGGAGGTGTCTTTTTTTGTATAAAGAATATTTTTATCCAGCAGTTTATTTATATCTTCCACATCCATGCCAATTCCGGTATCACTCACTGTAATTTTAACCATGTCCCCGACATTGTCAGCGCTAACGCTTACAGTACCTCCATTGGGAGTGAATTTAACAGCGTTTGAGAGCAGGTTGCGAATAATTATATCAAAAAGGTCTTTATCCGCATTGATTATGAAAGACTGGTTTATGAGAGATCTTAATTCTACTCCCTTGTTTTCTGCTGCATCCCTGAATAGATTTATACAAGCATCTATCCGCTCTCTAATATTAAAATCTAGGGGATTACAAATTATGCTATCCATCTGACTCTCTGCCCATGTAAGAACATTGTTAAGAAGGTCTGATAAATTTGTAACATCATGTTCCAGGTTATCGAGATACTCTCTTATCTGAGTTTCATTATATTTGCCTTTCTTATATAATTTTAAAATTAATAAGAGCGTGGCCATTGGACCTCGCAGGTCATGAGCTACAATTGAAAAGAGCATGTTCTTTGCGGCATTTGCTTCGTACAATTTAAGAGATTGCTCCCGAGTTTTTAAAAGTGATTTTATCCTCTGAAGCAGTACATTCTTATATGCCGGAACTGGAATGATCTCATCAATATATTCCCATGCATTATCAGAAATACTTGCGATTTGATTATGTGGTATAGAAAGTACTATAGGAAAAAAAAGAGGCGTGATTTTATTTTTAATAGATTTTATTTTTTCAAAAAATTTTATAAATTGAGTTTTATTTATTATAATAAGATCATAATATGAATTTAAATTATCTCTTTTTTTTATTATTTCTATATTATACTCTTTCCCGAGAAGTTTTCTAAAAATTGAAATATCTACTCTATTCTCAATAGCAAGTCCAATCTTTTTTAATTTATTGTTTTTCATTATTATTTTTATTCATTTACGGATTACCTGAAAGTATACCTTTCATATCAGACAGCGGCTCTCCCACAGTTAAACCATCCTGTATGATCTGAAATTCACGTATCGATTTTTCAAAATTACTGAGTCTTTTCTTTAAAACGCC
>JAXHTB010000636.1:0-1518 GCA_034190185.1 Spirochaetota bacterium
CGCAACGAGTTAAATTATGATCTAAAATTAATGATTCTCTTGATCTTGATAGGAGTATCAATAGAAAGTCATTCAAAAATCAAACCATTTTTCAGGTATATTTAGTATTTTACCGCATAAGAATTACTGGCAGGCAATCAAAAGAGACAAGAAGTACAAAAAAAAGCGTGAATTAACCGATTTAAAGCAAATTCATATCAAAAAAGCCTTCAAGTAGTCGGATTTATTTCTTTAATAAGGTATATCTATTTTGCTATTCTACAATAACTGCAGAAACAAATTATTACTAAAAATATTATCAGTTTTTTAAAAGACTCTCATCAACACTCGGCGGACTCTTCCCGGTTATTACAAGATGCCGCAATATCTTTTTAATTTCATATTCGGATGTTATGATGGCTAAAATTTTCATTTCAGAACCACATTTATCACAAATCATAGGATCAACTTCATAAATTTTTACGATGAGCCTCGCCCAGCTTGCTTTACTTTTTTTATGCGAAACATCATCCACATCGCATGTATCATCAAGTTCATCATTATCTTCCAGTTCTTTCTCTAATCCATTCTGTTCTCTCCAGCCAAGCGGAGCATGCTTTTTTACATGATCCCATTCCTGCCATTTACCCCTGCTCTTTGAAGAATAAAATCCAAAATACCGAATAAGTCTCACTCTTAAAACTGGAATATGCTGCGCTGCCAGTGCGATAAATTCTATTGGGTCATAGAGCTTTACATTTTCTTTAAAGTAAGCATTGTATTTTGTCTTAAATATCACCTTGTCCTTAAAGGGTTCATAGATAATTTTTTTAAGTGAGATCGGACACCTCGCGATGTACTGCGCAAGAGATTCTCTTGCCTTATTGTCATGCCCCATAATCCTGATCGAGTTATCTATATTAAAACCGCTGTGCTTCCAGGACAAGAGGTTTTGCGCCATCTTTTCCGAGAGCAATCCTGTATTCTTGAAATAATTGATAACCAGACGCCTGAAGCACTCCTTCATTTCAGTAAGGTCCAAAATAGGGATATGTATAAAATTCCCGTTCTCATCAAAACCTCCATCCAGGATAAGCGCGTGGTAATGGAGATTAGATCTTAAAAAATCACCAAATGACTGAAAAGCTAATACTACACCTGTACGAATCTTTTTTCCAGTAATCTGGTTGTAGTAAGCCACTATCATATCATTTACAAGCCGGGCAATTTCTGAAAAAACTTTCTTGTTATGCTTAAAGTATGGACGTAGCATTTTAGGTAAACTGAATACGAAATGCCTGTGCGGCAGTCGCAATAATACTTCATCTGAAATATGCTCGCCAAAAAGGTTCAAATAAATGAGAATTTTTTAACATCCAGATGCAAGAATTCACCATTTATTGGCATGTCTTTTTGGGGATCAGTTGAATACACCATATGTAATGGCAATATAGTTTTTAAGAATACACAGTAATCTAACCTTAAACCACAAATTGTTGGAAAAAATAGTAAGACACAGGCTTTAGTCTGCGTTTTTTG
>JAXHTB010000637.1:0-1513 GCA_034190185.1 Spirochaetota bacterium
GTCCCGCTCATTAAAAGACTTCCTCTCAATTTTTGAATTTGCACAAGCCCACGATTGTGACCTTATATGCTTAAAAACTGATATTGATACTACATCTCCTTATAAGAATCTTATCACAAAAATTTTAATGGTTTTTGCCGAGTTTGAGAGGGAGATGACATCCCAGCGTACAAGTTCAAACGCTTATGAGCGAAGTAAGAGAGGATTAGCAAATGGTGGATTAACACCTTTGGGATATAGACGCAATAAAACCAAGAAGGGGTATTTGTTAATAGAAAAAAAAGAAGCGGGGATTGTTGAGGATATTTTTAACACATATTTAAAAGAGAAATCAATCACTAAGACCACAGAAATAATCAGGTCGAAAAATAATGGGGCGGATTTTTCGTTAAAAATTAGCAAGAGCAGAATTTACTCAATATTAACCAATAAGGCATATATTGGAATTCGGGAGATAAATAAAAAAGACAAAAATAAAAGAGAAGAAGTGTTCGCAGTTTGGGACGCCATTATTGATAAGAAGATATTCCTTAAGGTTGAAAAATTATTACAGGCCAATAAGGAGAAGTTCCATCCCCGCAAATCAAATAGATATAATTACCTGTTATCCGGCCTGTTCACCTGCGGAAAGTGTGGCGAAAAATTACAGGGGAAGAGCGCCTATTCAAGCATCAATAAAAAACATTATTACTATTCCCACAAACACACCTGCCAAAATAACGGCATAAATAGGATAGATGCTGAGGAAACACATAATTTGGTTTTTGATTGGTTGAAAGATATTTCAAAAAATGGAGATAGATTTAAAGAATTACAGGAACAAGGAAAATCGAGGATAGATAAAAGAATTAAATTTCTAAAAAGGTCATTAAAAGAACTGGTAGAGGATCAGGTCAGAATAGAAAAAGAAAAGGAAATGATGGTGGCCGAGTTGGTGAGAGCCAAATCCGATGTGGTGAAAGATACTATTGAGAATACCATAATCAAATTAGATACTGAGCAGAAGGAAAATGAGGGCAAGATATCATATTTAGAATATGAGATTGAGGAATTAAATAAAATATTTGAGAATGAAAAGAATTTATTTAATGAATATAGCGAACGCTTAAAAAATATTTTGAATAAAAACACACCCAATTTAAAAGACCAATTAAAAGAAACAATCTCCTACATCCGTCTCGAAGAGAATGACATTAAAATAGCCCTTTCAGGTGTAAACCGGAAAGGGCTTGTTAGCGCAATGTTTTGCTCTTCTCCCCCGGCAAGACTCGAACTTGCGACAGGGTGGTTAACAGCCACCTGCTCTACCAACTGAGCTACAGGGGAATATTAAAAACTAGTTAAACTATTAATAAAACAATCAAGTTTATGTCAATATTTTTTTTATAATTATACTCGGGCTCACCTTAATTATTAGGGCATATCAAGCCGCCTTTGACTTTTGGATAAGGTCATGATCAAGATAATTTTTTAAATTCATATCATGCCAAAATTTATCCCAGCGACCTTCATA
>JAXHTB010000638.1:0-1507 GCA_034190185.1 Spirochaetota bacterium
GGAAACCGCTTTGCAAACATTCGATAAGGTCCATATCTTTTATTATGAATTCCCGCATAAATCATCAGGGATTCAATATCAGCGATTAAGCTATCCCAGAAGTAATCACCAACACCAGCTTCTGTTTGATCATAAAAAGATTTTCCATCACTCAAATCGCTGGCAGCCTCTATTAATACAACGACATCCTTGACCTTCATGGTTTACGACTTGATTTCAACTTTTCAAGAGAGATAAATTCTGCCTTGCCGTTTTCAATCTTTCTTTTTCTCTCTTCAAGAATGTCCCTATGCCATTCTGGAGATTCAATTTCGGATTCTTCATACATAAGCGAATCCCAAAGAGCCTCCATGGCTTGAAGCCGTTCAACCATGCTCATTTTCTTTATTTCTATTGTATTCATCATGACTCCTTTTTTCTGAAGCTATCCATAAATCAACATGCCTTCATGTGATATTTTATACTCAAGAGTGTTCCTCAACTCCGCCCGCTCATCAAATTCCTTCTCATCATAAACCAGAATGTCCATAGGAGAAGATACAAACGGTATTATCTTCCTTCTAATTTCCCTCATTATGTCAATTTTCCTTTTGCCCTTCATGATTCCCAATATTCCTTTATAATTTTATCAGCATGCTGACAAATTTCTTCATTGTGCAAATAATTACATTTTATTGAAGAATAATCAGACACAAATTTATCCCCTACCTCTAATCAATCCTATTAGTTTTTCAATCTCTTCTGGTTTTGGTTTAATGCTACCGACTGTTCTGAAGAATGCAGGCAAAGATTGCAGCGCCTCTTTATCTGACATCAAATATTCAGGAATTTTACCAGCGTCAATATTTGCATAATCAACAAGAGAGTTCCATTCATCAGAATCTATTTTAATGTCTAAAATCGACGCAATTTGGGATAATTTGCTCTCTTCCTGTGGCGGGGAGATAATTCCTCTTTCAACTTTACTCCAATTACTCGGATCCTCATTTAATAATCTGCAAAATTGCCTTAAAGAAAATTTTTTGTTTAATCTTTTTTGTTTTACAAATTCTCCAAACATAATAACCTCCTTTACACTTGCAAAATGTCCTCTGTGGTAATTATAACACCACACCATGTGTGTCGTCAAGACTTTATTCGCTGATAAGTATCTTTTTGGAAAAAATAATATTGTGTTATATTTTTGAAGCGGATTGAAAAGATATTATTTCATTCATCAAAAACATGCAAATTGTAGATAGAGCAAAGCAACATTTTATTAATCATCTGAATACAGCTCTTTTCCCATTCTATACTTTATGTCATAGTTAATGATAAAATCAAGCTCTTCCTCTGTGAAGCCGTAGTGCTCTGCAAGCACGCGGTCTATTTCGTCTATTATGGGTTTGGATAATGACGGATAAAATTCATCATACTTTACTTGCCCTGTTGACTTATAATAACATTCCTTTCTCATTGAATTTTTTATCAAATCATTCATCAAATCTTCGGTTTTATGAGATAATTG
>JAXHTB010000639.1:0-1503 GCA_034190185.1 Spirochaetota bacterium
AAGCTCAACGTCCTTGTTTCGCTTGAAAATTTGGCGAGGGCTTTCAGCCTATAACATGGTGTATGGGTAAAGGCTTCGCCACATTGGCCTTAGTTATAATTGCTATGGAATGTCTTTAATGTGGGTTAGAGTTATGCTGAAATAATTGTTTTGTTATCACAAGACGGCCAACGTCCCATACACCAATCCCGTTAGTTGCAAAAAGCCCTCGCCAAATTTAAGAATGCTCGCCTTCCGTGGCTCGCAAAGAAAAGACAAAACTATGATGATACAACATTTAATAATCTATTATTTGAACTATTTTTATGTCAAACATGCACTAATATGAGCCTTATATTTTGGAGGTAAAAATATTCTCTGAAGTTATCCAGCTTAAGTATATCATTAAATTTTATATGTTATCCAGCTAGAAAACTTATTATAATTTAAATTATTCTTGTCAAATTTGCTATTTATGGAACTATACAGAAATTGTATAATAACTTGTTATGTCTAAAGATAGAAATAAAATTTCACAATTAAGGAAAAGTTAAAAATGCAAGATTTGATGACAATAAAAGAAGCAAGTATTTGGGCATCTAAATACATAGGTAGAAATGTTACTCCCTCAAATATATCATATTTAATTCAATATGGAAGAATTCCTAAAAACGGAGAGAATGGAAATGCCTTTGTCAATAGGCATGATTTGGAAGAATATTACAATTCGCATCATGAGACAAAAGAAGACCAATGGAAAAAGCAGTTGGGAAATGATTTAAACTGGAATTTATCCTTTTCAGAATATAAAGAATCAGAAACAACAAAACATGTTCATAGATTGCATTCATATAAAGGAAAATTTATTCCACAGCTCGTTGAATATTTTTTGGATCAGCATACTGACAATTTTAAAAAAAATTCATTTTTTAATGAAGGCGATATTGTTTTAGATCCTTTTTGTGGCAGCGGGACAACTCTTGTGCAAGCAAGTGAATTAAATTTACATTCGATTGGAATTGATGTTTCTGCATTTAATGCCTATATAAGCAATGTTAAAATTGGGAAATATGACATTAATGATGTCAGAAACACAGCTGATATAATTACGCAAAAACTTAAAAATTTTCAAAAAGAAAAAAACAATGTGAACTTTGAAAATAGATTATTAGATGAGTTGAAAATATTTAATGGCATGTTTTTCCCATCACCTGAGTTTAAGTATAAAGTCAGACAAAATGATATAAATGAAAAAAAATATGGCAAACAAAAATCTGATGATTTTTTAAAGATTTACTATCAGCTTATAAGTGAATATCAAATTTCATTGAAACAAGAAAAAAATGATTCATTTCTGGATAAATGGTTTTTGCAGGTTGTTAGAGATGAAATTGATTTTGTTTTTAAACAGGTAAAATCTATTAAAAATCAAGAAACAAAAAAAATCCTTGCTTTAGTATTGAGCCGCACAATCCGTTCATGCCGCGCAACAACACACGCTGACTTAGCAACATTAAAAGAACC
>JAXHTB010000064.1:0-13219 GCA_034190185.1 Spirochaetota bacterium
TGACAACGAGATGTGATTGTAGGTAGTAGCTGCCTTTCCCTTGAACTCAGTAGTAGAAAGAGGACTTGTGGTGAGGGTTCCTCTAAAATCTTGAGAAGGCAATTGGAAGCTTCTGAGGTAGGTGCTGAAACATGCTCTTATTGGAGATGATTTGCTTTGGGATATAATTATTAATAATGATCTTAATTCGATTATGGAGCCTGATTGTATTAGCAATGTCATTTTTTTGTCAGCAGCATTTAAAGCCGGCATTGTGGAGAGGGATGAACAGGAGTCTGGATTACGGGCTATCCTTAATTTCGGGCATACAATTGGTCATGCTATTGAGTCGGTAATGGAGTATAGCGGTATTTCTCATGGCGAAGCTGTTGCAATCGGTATTAAAGCTGAGATGGAGATTTCCAGAAGACTTGGATGGCTGTCAGATGATGAGATCGGTCACGTTGATGATATAATGAAAAGATATCAACTAATTTATAATAACTACGATCTAAATGCCGACAATGTAATTAAACATATGATCTTTGACAAAAAGAATTCAGACGGCAATGTTAATTGCGTCCTCTTAAAAGGATTGGGAACCCCTGTTTTCAACCAGCCCCTAGATATGAAGATGGTTAAAGATGTAATAATTAAATTATAATATTTAAATTTATCTTATTATTATTGCAACAATCTTTCAATAGAAATTCTATTCACCGACTCAATTGTTTAATTATTATATATAATTTCATAATTGTGTCGATAATTTTTATTTCGGAGAAATAGTAGACAATGTTTATGCTATAATTAGGTGGGACGATTATGTAATTATGTATAGTTTTTCTTTTAGTCTTATCTTTTTTGCATTCAATTTTTTATAATTATAGTATTTTTTTTTGTTGAATGTTATATCAATATAATTTATGATATACAATTATATTTTCAGGAATGCTTTACTCACTTCATCATGATAGAAGATTATAATTTTTCATGTTAAAAATAACATGAATGAAAGGAGAATGCAAGGTATGGAGAAATTAAGACTTGGGATTATTGGTGTAGGACATATGGGGCAGTATCATCTTAATGTCGCAAATAGTACCCTTAAGGATAGATTCATTATGACAGGTTTCTATGACACTAACAAAGAGCGAGCAATAGAAATATCACAAAAATATGATATTAGCAATTTTAACAATGTTAATGATTTAATAAACAACATTGATGCAGTTATCATCGCTGTTCCAACAAATCTGCACTTTAAATATGCTTCCATGGCTCTTGAAAACGGAGTTCATACACTTGTTGAAAAACCGGTTACTGAGAGTATTGAACAGGCAAAACAATTAACATCGCTGGCCAGAAGGAAAGGACTTATTTTTCAGGTAGGACATGTAGAGAGGTTCAATGGGGCTGTACAGGAACTTCACAAGATCGTAACAGCCCCCCTTATTATTGAGTCCAGACGTTTATGCCCTTTTACTGATCGAGTTAAGGATGTTGGAGTTGTTTTGGATCTAATGATCCACGATATAGATATAGTTATGAATATTGTAAAATCACCTGTTATTTCAGTTATGGCTACAGGCGGTTCAATATATTCAGATTTTGAGGATTATGCCACAGCTGTATTGCAGTTTGAGAATAATTGTGTTGCTACAGTTACAGCTTCCCGGGTAACACAGAGGAAAATAAGGACTTTAGCTATTAGCCAGGAAAAATCATATATTTATCTTGATTATGCAACTCAGGATATCCAGATGCATAGGCAGGCATCTCAAGCATATCTTTTGACTAAAGAGGAGATCAAATATAGCCAGGAATCCTTTGTTGAGGAATTGTTTGTTCACAAAGAGAATCCACTAAAACAGGAACTTGAACATTTTTATGACTGTATTGTAAGAGAGATCTGCCCTATAGTTTCAAATGATATAGATATAAAGATATTAGAGATAACTCTGGAAATTGAGAGTATGACCAGAGGAGATATGGAGAAAGACAAAGTTATGGTTATGAATTAGTTGATTCCACTGTATAAACAATGCTGATCATTATCATAATAGGTTAATTTCTTGAAAGGTTATTTAAATTATTCAATTGTGGATCATGAAGGTGTAAAGGTTGTTAATCTTTCCGGGATACTTTCACATGTTTCAGAGAAGATATTTACAGATCTTCTAGAAGACCTTACAGATAAAGGCAATGTTATTCTAAATATGGAGGATGTTAATATTGTCACCTCTTCCGGATTGAATTCCCTTACAAATGTTTGTATCAGCGCTCGAAATAAGAAGAAGAGAATTGTGCTCCTTAGGTTACGTGAGGATATTTATAAGATGATTGAAATGATGGATCTTTTTGAATATTTCATCTTTGTCGAGAGCATTGAGGAGGGGAAGATAAAGATTCGACACTACACCTAGGCAATTGAGGTTGATGCTGCCCGTAAACCGAGGGAAGCTCAATTCATAGGAAAGAGGTTAATCACTGGCTTGCCATTATAGATATTTTTTGAATAAATAATATCAATATTAAAGTATTTTTTTATGGTTTCACCATCTATCATATTATGGGTTCCTTCCAACGCAATTTCCCCATCTTTAAGTATAATAATTCTATCAGATGTTTGTATTACAAAATTCAGGTCGTTAGAAGCGATTATTATTATTTTGTTACCATCCATCACATATTTTGACATATACCTTTGAAGAGTGAATATTGAATGAAAATCCAGATCGCTTGTGGGATTATCAAGTATTGTTACTTTCGCTTCTCTAATAAAGCAGTAGGCAAGGTGGCATCTCTTGAGAATAGCCCCGGGAAGCGAAAGGATTTTGTTGTTTTTGTAAGTATTAAGATTAAACTGATGAAGGCATTCTTCTGTTATCTGAATGTCGTACTCTGAAAATGGATTTAGAAATTTCTTATAGGGTATTCTTGACTGTAGAAGGAAGTCGAATACAGTGTCATCATTGTTGTGAGGTATTTCTTCAAAAGAGCATGATAAGAGTTGGTTTAATAGATTTTTTTTATAGGATTGCAAAGATCTGTTAGTTAGCAGTATTTCCCCTGTATATTTAGGGGATATTCCTGCGATTGTTTTTAAAAGAGCTGTTTTCCCAGAGCCGGATTCACCAATTACACCTATAATCTCACCTTCATTGATTCTGATATTGATATTTTCAAGCGATTTTATTTTGTTCTGTTCTAGGGAGAGATTATTTATCTCAATCATTTTTTTGCCTATTTAAATTTTTATTACAACTTGTAAGGTCTGATTGTTTTCTTTTAAAATTGAATTATCTTATGATCCTTCTTTTAATTTTTTTTCTGTTTTGATATCTTTCTCAATTACTTCATCCTGCACAGTACTATTAGAGGATTCTTTCTTCTCGTTGCTTGTTTTCCCTTCAACTTCGCTATATCTATCCTCTGTATTATTACTGGGATCAGTTTCATCTGATGTATCGTTATCTACTTTATTTTCTTCTACTTCAGCTATGCCCCTCTTATCTGTTATTCCATCTATCTCCGCATCTATTATTGCTCCTTCCTTGATTTCTATATCTTCTTCTAAGCTATTATCAGTATTATACCTGTCCTCTTCTTGTATTAAATCCTTTGATGATGGTTCATCTTTAATAATAGAATCCCCTTCTACTATATTATTTTTATTCTGTTCAGATTCAATCCTCTTCCTCTCCTGCTCTCTTTCTCTTTCTCTTTCTCTTTCTTTTCTCTCTTCCTCTTCCTTTCTTCTTTCTTCTTCTAATATTCTATATTTTTCTTCTTCTATACTAATTGCAAGTTCTTTTAAAGCTTCTTCCCCTTTGGCCTTTTGCAGGTATGCTTCATAATATGAAAGATTCCATAGTATCTCCCTTGCTTTCCCCCTGGATCCTATCTTTGCATATGCAATGCAGAGTATGAACTTATCTTCATTGCTTAAATCTATTTTTTCAAATAATTCTACAGATTCATTGTACAATTTGAGATTAAAGTTGGCTTTCGCAGATATTAGAATAAGATCGTAATCGATGAAATTTGTTGGAAGGAACTCTATAATCTCCAATGCCCTTGAATATTTTGAATCGAGAAAATGATTTTTTGCAAGGAGTACAAAGGTTTTGTAGTATTTATTCGGTGTTTTGTTCCTATTTGAACAAGATTGATCGAACAACCTGTCAAAATAGGAGATATATCTCGAGTCTCTCATCCTGTAATAGATACTTCCAATCTGATAGGTAACTTCGGGATTTTTTGGATTTATCTTGTGAGCTTGGTTTAATGTATCCAGCGCATTATCATAATTTTCTTCTTTAATATCAATTGCAGAAAGCATAAAGAGCGGGGCAATTGCCTTGTTGTTAAGTTTCTGAGCCTTTTCTATATCTAGTCTGGCTTTTGCATACTCACGAACGTAGTAAAATGATGTTCCTCTTTTTAATCTAAGGATATACTCAGATTTTTTATCAAGGAAACTAAATTCAAATGCATTATTAAAGCTCTCAATTGATAAATAGTATATTTTACATCTAAAATATATTTCGCCTAACAGGAGATGTGCCTCTCCGTAAAATGGTATCTTTTCAACGATCTCCCTGAGGTAATTAGCAGCAGAATTTTGTTCCTTTTCTATATAAAATTGTAGACCAATCTCAAATTTCGGAGCTAGAAATGAGGGATCAAGTTGTATTGCCTTAAAAAAATATTTTTTTGCCTCTTCAATTGCTCGTTTTTGTTTTAATCCCATACCCTTGGTATAAAATTCCTTTGCATCTTGATGATCTGTCCAGAGGAATTTATTTATTAGAGATTCAATTTTTTTCTTTGCGCCATTATCCTTTGTCCTCTTATAAAGTTCTTTGCAGAGACTTGCCATCTCAATGTATTTGCCTGTTTGTTCTTTAAAGACTATAAGATTCCAATAAGCTAATTTTAGATATTTTTTTGTCTTAACCTTTTCAATGGCTAATCTAAAATATTCCTCGGATTTAGTGAAATTTTTTCTGTTTTTTTCGATTTCACCAAGAAAATAGTATGCATTGCCATTATCATTCAGCTCAGCAGCTTGAAGGAACATAATTTGAGCTTTATCATATTGTCTCTTGATGTAGAAATTTTTCCCTTCCTTAAAAAAATCAGCATAGAGGTTTGATTTTATAAAGAGTAAAATCAGTAGAATAAAGGTTGATTTTTTAGCTATAATCATGTTCAGAATGAAATAATTTTTCATTATTAAATTATTTATGGAATTATAAAGATGTTGTAATTAGAGCAATTATGTTGTATGTATGATTTTACGTCAATACATTCCAGAGTCTCTTTGTATATATTTCAGTATCATAATAGAATCGATTTTTCAATGTTTATTTTTGCTATGATCAGCAGGGTCAAAGGGACCTTTGTTCCTGTCAATATCTTAATATTCGATTTACACCTAAGAATCTTTTGCTGTAAAGCAGCATATCCTGATTTTTCAATGGAATATATTAGTATTTAAAGAAAGAGTTGATAAACCATAGATATTTTGTTGTTCGTGCGCTTCTTCCTGTGGATTCTTCGGTATATGGGATATTATTGTATCAGATAGAATGAAGTATCCCGAAAAGGTCAGTGTAAAAAAAAAAAAGAGAAAAAAGATGAAAGCACAAGATAGGATGATCGAAAACAAGTCTAAACTTAGGTAAAAAGAGGTGGAAGTGATGAGTTTGTGAGTTTGATGTGTTGGGGAGTTGATTTTTTATACTTTAGGTTATGTGGTGATAAACGATATTTATTAGAAATTACAATTAGGAAGAGGGTTCCATAGAGGAAATAATTTATATAAGGTATGAAGAAACTAAAATGGAAAATATTTTTAATATCGATTTTTTGTTCAATATTTTTCCATATTATTCCAGTTATGGGAGTTGATCCCGGGGAGAATTCTGAAGGAAGCGGGAATTCCGAAAGCAATACACGCCTAGAAGAGGGAGGTGTATCTTTTTCCGGAGCTGATGAGGGTGAATATATAAACCTAGCTGATTCTGATGAAGGCATTATAATTCTTACAGGCAATATTAAAATGGAATTTGATAATAAGGTTATATATGCAAAAAGGGTCTTATATAATAGAAAAACTGGAGATATTACTCTTACTGAGGATGTAGTTTTTCATGATAGTGAAAATAGGATTGAGACACAGAAGTGCGTTTATAATCTCAAAGACAGGGCTGGTGTTTTATATAATGTGAAATCTGTAAATGAACCGATATTTTTCGATGCAAAAAAGGTTAAGATAGTTAGCAGTAAAACATATATTACCCAAAATATTAAGCCAACATCTTGTAGTCTCGAAAGGCCTCATTATCATTTTAGGATAAGAAAGCTATGGTTATACAGCGATAATAGGGTTGTGGGGTATAATGCAATTTATATTGTTGGAGATGTTCCACTATTTTACTTTCCAATTATTGTTCATTCCCAAGAGGGTTTTGGTATTATAACTCAGTTTGGAATTACAGACAGAAGAGGCAAGTTTTTACAGAATACATTGCGATATACAACTGAAAATGGCGACAGGTGGAAGTACAAGTTGGATATATATGAAAAGCTTGGCCAGTATGGGGGTGTTGAGTACAAAAGAAACAGAGATAATCTTAATATTGATCTTTATCTTGCAGGTGCAAAGTATAAGAACAGGTATAATTATCTTTCAGAGGATATGGAAGAGGATGAAAATATAGATTTTGATGATACCTCTTATCTGCCCAATGAAAATTGGTTTAAAACAGTATTAAAATCTAATTATTATTTTAATATACGTGGAGGTTCGCGATCATACTCCAATATCGATTTTGAATGGATGAATGACAGGTATTTTGAATACCGCTTTGATAATAGAAATGAGCCTGAAACAACCTTTGAGATGCTATATTGGACTCCAAATATCAACCTTGCTAGAAGAGATACACTGAATTGGTATTATTCTATCGGAGATACTGGAGATAGGTACAACATCTCCCTTTCGTTCTTTAGACAGTGGAAATGGTATACCACTGCAGATCGTGATGCCCTTAAAGGTAAGTATTTAGAACAATATGATAAATTACCCTATTTTAGTTTTAGTTATAATGGATCATTTTTTATTCTGGGAGATAAATCAGACAAAAGTAAGGGGCAGCTTATCAATTGGAATACGTATCTTTACAGTGAATCATATAAGGAATATCGTGAAGGTGATTATTATAGCTTAATAAATAAATATAATGGATATTTTAATATTAGAACTGTTGTTCCTTTTTTTAGATATTTAACATATACTCCTAGTATTAAAAACGGATTTTATGCTGAATGGCTTCGTGGCGGTCCTTTTGATAATAATAATGATTACAGGAGAGATAGAAAGGACACAGCAGATAAGAGTACATTTTTATATGTTGAACCGTCTAATAAGATCAGATTTGGAATAACAGAATATTATTTTGAAGCTGCTCATTATTACAGAAGGTCGTTTTGTGAGAAAAAGGTTGTTGAACCATTTGTTCATGAAAAGCTGAACTATATTATAGGGGGCATATATCTTTTCCCGGCTCAAGGCATAGATATGTCTATTACAACAAAATATGACTTAAGAGAAAAGTTCCCTTTTGAGGATGAGAGGTTGAGCGATATAGTTGTAACGAATAATTTCTTTTTCGATTTTTATAGATATCTTAATGGGAAGAGCACAGATTCAGGCAAGAGAAGGGGACTATTTTTTTCTGGAATTAATATTTCGAATATGTATAAATATATAACAAAGGATAATCGATCTGGATATGATACACTTGATTTAAGCTTTAATTCAGGTAATTTCTCAATACCTGGTATTCGTCTTATTCGAAACGCTAATATTGGAGCAACCTACTTCCATGATTTTAGATATCAGTACAGGGATATGATGTCAATCAATTGGAATATAGAGGCTGATATAGCAAGATATTGGAAAGTTAATATAGGAGGTAGTTCTCAGGCTGATAAAGTGAATGAGTTTTATGATAAAGAGCTAGGTAATACTCTATATGATGATCTTGAAAAGACCTACTATTTTTATGATAAAGATAAATCAAATAATTCAGTATTTACACTTAGAAATTTTCATCTGAATATTATTCATGATCTTCATTGCTGGGAGCTGGGAGTATTCTTTGTAATAAATAGACTGATTGAGGATACAGGACCTGATAATATGGATAGGGTAATTTATTATGATAAATCTATCTATTTAACCCTTAGGATAAAGTCCTTCCCAGGTATTGGTCTTTCCGGGATGGAGGTATCACCTGACAAGGGGGTGAGAGAATATTAAATAAAAAATATTATATATTGTTACGAAAATCTTTGACAAAAAAGATTGCAAAATTTAAATAGGTTATTTACAATTTAATCTCATATTTATAATTTTTTTTCTAAAATTAGTTGAAATTAAGGTTTTATCAATGTATATTTTTTAAAGTAGTATATTTGGTGAAGATCCTTAATAGCAATAACAGTAAATTAGTATATTATTTATCATTTTTATCAAAAAATCAATCAGGGTATTTGTATGAATAATGATTTAGAAATGGAATTTGATGATGAAGTGTATGAAGATGAATTTTATGATCAGTTCTCTGATGAAGAGTTAGTTGATGAAGATGAGGCTATTGAAGAGGAAGGTGATTTCGATTCCGATGGAGCCTTAGAAAGAAGTGTTGAGATGAGCTTTGCTTGTGAAGAATGCGATTATAGGTGGGATGATATCATAAAAAGAGATGAATTTACAGTTGATGATGAAGATTATGATGACGCAATTTGTCCGATGTGCGGCTCTACAAATATTACTCAAATATGAGCAAAAAATATATCAGTATTAGAGGAGCGAGAGAACATAATCTTAAAAACATTTCTATTAACATTCCCAGAGACAAACTGATTGTAATAACAGGACTTTCAGGTTCAGGCAAATCATCACTGGCTTTTGACACTATATATGCAGAAGGTCAGCGAAGGTATGTTGAATCACTTTCAGCTTATGCCAGACAATTCCTCGGACTTAAGGAGAAACCCGATGTTGATTCAATAGACGGTTTATCCCCTGCAATATCCATTGAACAGAAAAGTATTCACAGAAATCCCAGATCAACTGTTGGCACTGTAACAGAGATCTATGATTATCTTCGTTTGCTCTTTGCCAGAGTAGGAGTGCCTTACTGTTATAAATGCGGGAAAAGGATTGTCTCACAATCTGTAGATCAGATAGTTGAGGCAATTATTACCCTTAAACATAATATGAAAATTCAGATTTTATCCCCTATTGTTCGAGGAAGAAAGGGCGCTCATGAGGATAAACTCAATGATGCAAGAAAAAGCGGATTTGTAAGGGTAAGGATAGATGGCGAAATTTTAAATCTTGATGAAGATATTAAATTAAAAAAAAATATTAAACACGATATTGATATTATCGTGGATAGAATTGTCCTTAAAGAAGGGATACGATCCAGACTGGCAGAGTCAATTGAGACTGCATTAGATATTGGAGATGGGATGCTAGTTGTGATACTTGATAATGAAGAGAAGCTCTTTTCTGCAAGGCTTTCCTGTCCGGATTGCGGAGTATCAATTTCCGATCTGTCTCCGCGAATGTTTTCGTTTAATAGTCCCTATGGGGCATGCGAGAGATGCAGCGGTCTTGGCTTTATTATGCGGTTTTCTCCTGAATTGCTTGTATCCGATCCGGATAAATCTTTATATGACGGCGTGCTTCAGGTATGGGGAAAGTCAACAAGCTACTGGTATAGAGAACAGATTGCGACATTGCAGGAAACACTTGGATTTGACGCTCATCTTTCATGGGAGAAACTGCCACAAAGGATTAAAGATATTATACTCTATGGAACTCGTGGTGTGAAGATCAATTATAATATTAAAAGAGAGCAAGGGGAGTATAAATTTTCACGGGAGTTTGAAGGCGTTATCCCAAACCTCGAAAGACGATATAGAGAAACAAAATCTGATGGGATGCGCGAATGGATGGAAGGATTTATGACTAATCAGCCGTGTGACATTTGCGGGGGGCGTAGATTAAAAGCTGAAGCCCTGGCTGTAAAAGTCGCAGAAAGGTCCATTGACGATATTGCAAGACTATCAGTAAAGGATGCTGCTGATTTCTTTAAGAATATTAAACTGGATTATACAGGAGAGAGAATAGCTGCGCAGATTTTAAAAGAGATTGGTATGAGGTTAAGTTTTTTAATTAATGTAGGGGTTGATTATCTAACATTGGAGAGGGCTGCAGGCACTCTTTCCGGAGGGGAATCCCAGAGAATACGCCTTGCGACTCAAATCGGCTCAAGTCTTAGTGGAGTCCTTTACATCCTTGATGAGCCTAGTATTGGACTCCATCAGAGGGATAATCGTAAGCTGTTAGATACATTAAAAGCTTTGCGCGATCTCGGAAATACAGTAATTGTTGTTGAACATGATGAGGAAACTATAAATACGTCCGATTATGTTATTGATCTGGGACCAGGTGCAGGTCTTGATGGGGGTTATATTGTAACAGAAGGTGCTCCTGAAGAGATAATGGAGGATGAGAACTCCCTTACTGGACAATTCCTTTCTGGCAAGCTGAGTATTGCTCTTCCTGAAAGCAGAAGATCCCCAAAGGGACATATAAAAATTTTTGGCGCAGTAGAGAATAATCTTAAAAAGATAGATACCAAATTCCCCCTTGGAGTTTTTACATGTGTTACAGGCGTATCTGGATCAGGCAAATCTACACTTGTAGTTGAGATACTCTATAAGGCTCTTTCATCCCTAGTGATGAAATCGCGGATTTTCCCGGGAAGGTTCGATAAGATTTCCGGGATTGAGGAAATTGATAAGGTTATTGATATAGATCAGTCTCCCATTGGAAGAACACCAAGATCAAATCCTGCGACATACACTAATGTTTTTACTCCTATTAGAGAGCTCTTTTCAAAGCTTCCAGAATCAAGAATGCGAGGTTATAAACCAGGCAGATTCTCATTTAATGTGACAGGAGGAAGATGTGAGTCCTGTCATGGAGATGGAGTCAATAAGATCGAGATGCATTTTCTTCCTGACATATACATAACATGCGATATATGTAAGGGAAAAAGATATAATCATGAGACCCTTGAGGTAAGGTATAAGGGGAAGAATATATTTGAGATCCTTGATATGACAGTGGCAGAGGCTTGTTCCTTTTTTGAGAATATTCCAGGTATACATACAAAACTAGAAACCATAAATAGTGTTGGTTTAGGATATATCAAATTAGGACAACCTGCTACAACACTATCCGGAGGCGAGGCGCAGAGGGTCAAACTCGCGGCAGAACTTTCCAAAAGAGCTACAGGCAGGACTGTATATATCCTTGATGAGCCAACTACAGGGCTTCATTTTGCTGATATTCAGAAGCTTCTTGGAGTGTTGAATTCACTGGTTGATAAAGGAAATACTGTAATTGTGATTGAGCACAACCTTGATGTAATAAAGACAGCAGATTGGATCATCGATCTTGGACCAGAAGGGGGTGATGATGGAGGTTCGGTTATTGCCGAGGGTGCTCCGGAAGAAATAGCCAAAGAAAAGAGATCATACACTGGTTATTATTTAAAAAGGGTCTTGAAGAAGGGCTAGTATTTGACGATTGATATATTGGAGTCTATTATTTTAGTTATTAAGAGAATATAAATTATGAGGAACTCTATAACTTTTTTTGTTATCCTGTTTCTATTATTGTTTGGACCTGGCAATAAAGATGGCTTTCCCATATCTGAAGATACAATAAAATTTGAGATTGCCAAGAAACACTTTCAGAAAGGGATTCGCTATTATAACCGCATGCAGTATCTCGCTGCAATTGAATTTTTCAGGAAGGCAGTTTCAGAATATCATGAGTATTATACAGCAATGGAATATCTTGCCAGGTCATATAAGTTGGCAGGTTTTGTTGATGAAGCATTAAAAAGATGGGAAAACCTTGCAAAACTCACATCTAACCCTGTAGCAATCAATGATAAAATTGATACAATAAGATATAGGGAGACGCGCAGTCCTTCTGTTCCGATCCTGTCGGATTTCGTATTTTCAGGAAAATATTTATCTTCTGATTCTGGACGATTTCATTTCTCTGCTCCTGTAGATATTGCTATAGACAGAGAGAAAAATCTATATATTACCTCTTTTTCTTCTGGCAAGCTTATAAAATTAAATTCCAATGGTGAAGGGATAACTGTCACATCACCTGCTTTAACAGGTAAGCTGTATGGTGTAGACTATTCTAAAAACAGGATCGTTG
Organism: Spirochaetota bacterium; assembly: GCA_034190185.1. Lineage (GTDB taxonomy): Bacteria > Spirochaetota > UBA4802 > UBA4802 > JAFGDQ01 > JAXHTB01. Next base: position 12,314 of record JAXHTB010000064.1, read on the forward strand.
TATCTGATTTTAAGAATGACATTGTATATATAATGGATGTAAATTGCAAAATACTAAAATCTTTCGGATCTTCGGGTATAGATCATGGCAGGTTTCATGGACCTGAAGGAGTATGCTTTGATAATGATGGAAATATATATGTTGTTGATTCTGGTAATAATCGCATTCAGAAGTTTGACAGTGATGGAGGGTTTATACTACAATTTGGGGAATCAGGCGAATATGAAGGGCAGTTACAGAATCCTTCTGATATAGTTGTTTTTAATAATGTTGTTTATGTAACTGATTCAGGAAATAATAGATTATCCTGTTTTGATACCAGCGGAAATTACATTAAGGATATTGCGATAAAAGGGATGATGAATCCCAGAGGTATAAACGTATACAATGATAGTCTGATAATATCGGATGAGAAGGCAGGCCTTTTATCATACAAACCCGATAATGCGAAAACAGACTGGCTTAAATTATGGGATAACAATAAAGAGAAATTTTCCAAATTAATCTCTGCAGTTGGAGATAGAGAACAGATATTGTATTGTCTTGATTTTAATAAGGAGGCTGTTTTCATTTTTTCCCCTGTAGTGAGCAGATATACAAACCTCGATTTAGAACTTACTAAAGTGGATATAAAACACTATCCGGTTGTTGCTTTTTATATGAATGTGAGAAATAGGAGCGGGAAACCAATTTACGGATTGAAAAGAGATGATTTCAGAATTAGGGAGGATGGCGCTGATATCCATGGTCTTTATATCGATTATCTAAAGAACAGGGATCCCTCTACATCTATTGTAATCTGCATTGACAGGTCATACAAAAATAGAAAATATCATTATGATATTCCATGGGTCTCTGAGTTTATCCTGAAAAAGATGAGAAAGAATGATTCTGTTAAAGTAATAA
>JAXHTB010000640.1:0-1501 GCA_034190185.1 Spirochaetota bacterium
TTTGAGTTAGCATTATGAGTTAAGTTCTCAGCTTGAATTATGATAAAGTAGTCAAAGCGCTGCAGTGAGATGGATGGGTCATTGTTCGACAGAAAGGTTCTCATATTAGGTTACAGAAATTTAAAACACTTTTATCATTTCCAAATCTTAATAAACTCCACATTCCCTTTTTTTTACACTTTATTTTTAAATATTGCTGAGCATTCACGTTTTATTAAAGAATGGTTGAAATTATATGCTATAGTATATAGACTAATCATAATTTAACCCTTTACCCTGCCTGAATAAAATAATAATCAATAGGAAATTGATGAAAAGATTGGATAAGTATTTAATTGTTGAGTTTCTTTTATCGCTTTCGGGCTCTCTTTTATTTTTGACTGGCATCTTTATAATTTTTGTTTGTATTGATAATCTGAAATATTTTTCAAATCCCAATGTGCCTTTTAAGTTTATAGTATATTATATTTTAAATTTAATTCCAGGAACAGTAGTACAGATTCTGCCTGCGGCTGTACTTTTTTCAGTCACCTTTATTTTTGGCAAATTAAACATAAGCAATGAAATAATTGCATTATATAATGGCAAAATAGGATTTACTAGGCTTATAATTCCTTTAGTAATTATTGGTATGTTCCTTTCATTATTTTCATTCTTCTTTTTTGAATTTGTTTCAGTTGATTGCGGGTACAGGGCTCATGAAATAAGGAATAATATAAAGATACTGACTGGTAAAAAATTAAACTATATGTATGCCAGGCGAGATTTTTTTTACCGTGGTAAAGATAATACATTTTATTACATAGAGCTATCAGATCCTGCAATAAACACTTTAATTAAGCCTGTGTTGTTTAGATTTGATAATAGGGGTTTCCTATCATTTCAGCTTTATGCAAGAATAGCTCATTATGAAGAGGCTGAAAAGAATTGGATATTCAGACAAGCTAGAATTCTTAGTTTCGATAATAGGAAAAATTTTAATGAGGAGTATGCAGATTCATATTCTATGAAATTAGATGAATCACCAAAAAGCTTTGTTGAAACATCTGTTAGTTATTCGCAAAGAAGTTTAGCTGATACAATAAAACTAATTAAGATAAAAAAGAAAATAGGCGCTAATTATAAAAAATATCTTGTTGAAATGCATTGGAGATTTGCTTTTCCTTTTTCAATTATCATTGTGATTCTTATTGGAAGCATGGCCGGAATCTATTTCAGGAAGGCTGTGCTGGTTTTAGCCTTCTTCATATCAATAATAATATCTTTTGGTTATTATGGATTGCTTGCAGTTGGGCTTGCCTTTGGAAAAGCAGGAAAAATAGACCCTATGCTGGCTGCGTGGCTTGCAAATATTGTCTATTTTACAGCATCTTTAATTGCTGTAAGGATAAAGAGATAGATATTTAAGCGTTAAACATATGAATATCATTATCCGAAATAACTAAATCTATGAATTTGTTGTACAGCAATACTATAAAAGGCTTGTTTTTAGGAATTTTTT
>JAXHTB010000065.1:0-13127 GCA_034190185.1 Spirochaetota bacterium
CACTAAGGAGAAGGATGTGAAGATAAAATTTGTAATAATATTTTCATTAATTTTTATGTTATTCTATTCGTTAACTTTTGCTCTTGAAGAGATCAGGATTTCTGTTGCAATACTCGATTTCAGTAACAATACTGGTGAGGACAGTTATGATTACCTTGAAAAGGCGATCCCTAAGACAATGATGTCTGAACTGTCAAAGTCAAACAGGATAGTAATAGTTGAAAGAGATAAGATTAAAAAAATATTACGAGAACATGAGTTAAGTATGACAGGGATTACAGATTCTTCAAAATTAGGAAATGTAGGACAACTTATTTCTGCTGATTACATTGTACATGGAGATTTTACTTTCATTGATAAAACCAACAAGAAATTAGTAGTAAATGCGCACTATGTAAAGGTGGAAAGTGGTGCTGCAAAGAGTGAGAAAGCTAAGGGATACTTGCGGTTTTTGGATGGACATATTGAACTGTTGGCCAACAACCTGACAAACAGGATCGCAGGGGAGAATGAGTTTTTAACCAGTATTGATGTTGGTTCTCCCTACAGTACATATCTGCTTATTGGTACAGGTATTTCGGTTGTGACAACAGGAGTGCTTCATTACTTTTTTTTGCAGAAGAGGGATGATTATAAGAATAGTGAAACTCTTAGCTCAATAAATGATAATTACGATTCTTCTGAAAAACTGTTCTGGGCAAGAAATTCTTTTGCAGGTGCAACACTACTTATCGGTACTATTACAGCATTAGCCTACATCTACAATTGGGGAGATACTGGTGAGATTTTAGCTGTTCTTCCGACTATGTCTAAGACTATTGCCAAAGACAATATAAATGAAGGTATTGATATTTTTAATGATAAAATAGTAACCGAATATGGATTATATTTACTTTATAGCGCGAGGTTCTGATATGAAAAATTATATACTGATAATTATCATGGCTCTCAATTTATCCTTTGGCCTATTTTGTGATCAAATAACACTTGAAAGAGACAATCCGCTTGACCCGAAAAACTCGGATAGCAAAAGAGACCGTATATCACTTGTTGAACTCTTTGTTAATGATAATATACCAAACTCCTCCTTTGCACAAAATGGAGTTGTCGATCTTTTTGATGGTGATTATAATAATAGAATAGTAGTTATTGAATATCATATCCATGATAGCTATCCTGACGACTATTCTGATGAAGTTGAAAACATGCAGGAGTTGATAGATCGATATGATATTTTAAGAAATGATAGAGTTGACGGCTTGCCGTACATCGCTGTTAACGGAATATATATGGATGAAAGAGAAAATAGTATTCAGGGCGCATCTTCTGCTGATTCTGTTAAAAATAGATTAGGCAATCTTCTTGATAATGAGATATCTCAATCAAACTTCACAATTGAAGGCACAATCACAAAGACCAATCCTATTGAATTTAATATTCAAATCGCTAAACTTGGTAAAGAGAGCGCCAGTGATTTAACAATCAATTTTGCAGTTATTGAGAATATTGATAGTGATTATCGATTTGTGCTTAGAGACCTTATACCGGAAAGACAGCTCGATACTATTAAATCAGGAGAGATTAAAGATGTAAATGTTTCATCAGCAACAATAACAGTTGTAGATTCGGATAAGATTTCAGGTGTTGTATGGATTGAAAATACAGAGGGGAATGTGCTTCAAAGCACAATAATTCAATAATTGCACTATTTTTTCGAAATAATTTTTGATGAATAATTATCATTAGAAGATATAAACACCACTTTTGAAAGATTTTTATTAGCATAAGGAGTGAATAATGAAGAAAAATAATAATCGAATTTATAGGATATATTATAGTTTAATTTCAATTTCAATAATACTGGGACTTACCATGCTTTTTTCCTGTAAACCAGAAGATGAAAATCCAATAACGATCACCAGTCTTGTAGTAAGTAATGACTCCCCTGAATCTGGAGAAACGATTACTGTTACAATAAATGCAGAGGATGAAGATGAAAGAGAGTTAAGCTACGATTTTTGGGCGAAGGATGCTAATGATCAAGATATTTCAACTTTTGGTATTATTACTCCTTCTGAAAATACAGCGAATTGGACCGCGCCTCTTACTGGCGGAGACTATACAATTTATGGAAAAGCCTATGCAGACGATGACAGTGATACAGACAGCAAGGATATTGTTGTATTAGATTCATCTCAGCCAGTTGTTTTAATAGTATATCCAGATGATGGAGGGGCTGTTGAAGTATATAATCATCCACAGTTTACCTTTACAGCTTATCACTCTAATGGAATAAAGACCTCTGAAGGAGATTATTTAATCGAGTTTAAAGAAGGGGATAACCCTATTGATGTAACCAATATCGATTTTGAATCAAGTGTTAACAAAAATTATACATGTACTTTTGATGCAGATCTTGATGGAACTTCAGGAAATTGTTCTATTTCGGTTCAGGTGGAATCAATTCTTAATGCAAAGTCAGAGATTACAACAGTAAACTTTACAGTTGAAGGCGCAAGTCAGGATTATTAAGTATTTATAAACGATATCAATACATAATTTATGAGTAATCCTTATATTATTTTTGTGGATTCTGTAATATAAATTTTAAATATTTCATCATTATATTTCGTAGATTCTTATATTAAGAGGACATGGAAAAAAATATTGACATAAATTGATGGTTACTTTTCAATTGATTTTAGAGATTAGAGGAGGGACAAATTATGAAAAAAATATTAACATTCAGTACAATTTTTTGTTTTAGTTTTATGATGCTTACAGGCTGCTTCGATTTATTTGATGATGATGATGACAACAAACTTTCTGCTCCAAAGAATCTGCAGGCAAGTGATGGCACTTATGTTGATAAGATTGAATTAACATGGGATTGTGTAAGCAGGGCAGTTTCATATAATGTTTATGTGTCAGAAACATCAAACGGAACATATACTAAAATTAACAGTAGTGCTATTACTACATGTGGAAGTGATGTAACAGGCGCTACACCTGGTGTGGTCTTTTATTATAAGGTTACTGCTGTTGACTCAAAAGGAGAAGAAAGTGATTTTAGTGATTATGATAGCGGTTATGTATTCTCCTCTGATAGTAGTGATGAGAAATCGTATCTAAAAATAGTTAATGCAATGTCAACAGAAAATATTAATATAATTGAAATATATCTTTCTAGTGAAGATATAGATCCTAATGATTCGAACACTTGGGGCACTGAATTATTGGATCATTTCGGTTATGATGGTTATGGCCCTGGATATTGGTTCCAATTGAATTTTCCTCCTGGTACCTATGATATTCTAGTGAGAAGTGAAGAATATAATGGGTCTACCTGGTATATTTCTAGAGACAATGAGTCTTTTGACGCTGATGAATTCAATACTATTTATTGGCATCAATATAACTCCTATGATTATTATGATTATGATTATAGTGGTAAAGGGATTGACACTATGAAGCAAATAGTTAAATAATCTAAATAAGAATATGCTATCTTAATATTTCTCTTTATGTATTGATTCATATATAAGATAGCATAAATATTATTTCAAAACGAATTCTTAATTTACGCTTTTATTTTATCCACACTTCTTTCAACTTCCTTTAGATAATATCCTCTTATTTAACTTGACAATATTTATGATATGTTCTACTTCATATTTGAATCAAAATATAATAAAAAACATCATATTTTTACAATTTTTGGATAGATTTTTTTGTGTAAGGGTTATATAATACTACAATCCTCTTTTATTGAATATTGAAAAAGGGTAGTGAAGGATTAACTTTGATAAAGAATCGAAAGCGTTATTTCCATTGTTCTGTTTTTGATATTTCTAAAGTAAGTTGATAAAGCCGGCGAAAAATATAAAAAGGATATTTAATGGAATACAGTTCTGTAATAGTTCATGATTGGCTTACTGTTTTTGCTGGATCTGAAAAGGTGGTTGAGAAGATATATAAGCTATATCCGTCCCCAATTTACACATTAGTGGCTGATAAAACTTCTGTAAAGAATTCACTCTTTTCAGATGCCGAGATTTCAACATCCTTTATTCAGAGATTGCCTTTTTCAAGGACAAAGTATAGGAATTATCTCCCTCTTTTCCCACTTGCTATTGAAGGTATTGATCTTAGTAAATATGATATTATTCTTTCAAGTTCTCATGCAGTAGCTAAGGGTGTATTAAAAAGGTCGGATCAGCTTCATATATGTTATTGCTATACACCAATGAGATATATTTGGAATATTTATCATCAATATATGCAAGATTCCAATTTAAACAAAGGATTTAAGTCGATCTTAACCAGAATAATAATTCACTATCTTAGAATGTGGGATGTGTCCTCAGTAAATCGAGTAGATTACTTTATTGCTGATTCAAAATATATAGCAAATAGCATTAAGAGCATCTATGGAAGAGATGCTACAGTAATATATCCTCCAGTTGAGGTTGAAGCATTTGAGATCGGTAAGAACAAGGATGATTATTATCTTGCAGCTTCCAGGATGGTGCCTTATAAAAAGATTGATCTGATAGTAGAAGCATTTTCCAGAATGAAGGATAAGAAATTGTTAGTTATTGGTGATGGTCCAGACAGAAACAGGATAAAAAAGAAGGCTTCGAAAAATGTTGAATTGCTGGGTTACCAACCTTTTGACAGGCTTAAGGAATATATGAAGAATGCAAGAGCATTTATTTTTGCAGCGCAGGAGGATTTCGGGATTATGCCTGTAGAGGCTCAGGCTTGCGGCACACCAGTTATAGCCTATGGAAAGGGCGGAGCATGTGAGACTGTTATTGACAATAAGACAGGAATATTCTTTAAAGAGCAGACCCCTGAAGATATTATAGAAGCTGTTAATCGGTTTGAGAAAATAGATGGAGTATTCGATGTTAAGGAACTACGTCAGAATGCTCTTAGATTCAACAAAGATAACTTTAATAGGGAATATAAACTTTTTGTTGATAAAGCAGTTAACGATTTTTTTTGAGGAATCCTTGCAATTATGTTAATGCATCGAACTAAAATATATTTAAAAAATATTATTAACAAAATTATTCTAATGGCTCTTGATTTTTTCTTGTTAATAGTATTTTTCTTTGCAGCTTATAGCATAAGGGGAGTGATGCATCAAGCAGGCATGTTATCAATACCTAATCCGCCAATTCAACATTTTTATTCATACTGGTACCTGCTTCTAATCCATATTGTTTTTTTATATATATTTAAGATATATTTAGTTCGTTTCTCATTTTGGCAGGAGTTTAAGAGTATAATTCAGGGAATCAGTGTTGGAACTGTGTTTGTGTTTTTTATTCTTGCATTATTAAAGATATCTCAGGATGTTTCGCGTTTTGATATTATTGCAATTGGGATTTTCGCCATTTTAATTCTTCCTTTATCTAAGATTTTTATAAAGTATATATTATATAAATGTGGAATATGGGAAGCAAATTCTCTTATTATAGCTGATCCTGATGAAGAGTTTGATCTCTTTTATGAAGGGCTTAAGAAGAACTGGTATGTGGGATATAGTCCTCAATATGTGATAAGATCTGACGATATTAAAGATTGTTCATTATCAGAGTATCTTATTCCTGAAAGACTTGAGAGCATAATAATAGATAATAATATAATTTTGCCTATTCTCTACAAGATTGATAAAGATAGTTTTTATGATGTTTTTATTAAGTTGGATATATTCTTTGATAAATTGAAAATGATACCCGATTTACATTCCCTTTTTGTAAATAATATCAGCATTGAGAATGATGGCTATAATCTTATTATAAATTTTAATAATAATCTTTTAAAGTTTCATAACTCTGTTGTTCAATATATTTTTAATAGAATAATGAGCATTATTATATTTTTATTATTAATACCTCTATTTATTATAATAAGTATAATGATAAAGATTGATTCAAAGGGACCAGTCTTTTACAGAGCAAGAAGGATCGGTCATAGGGATAAAGATATTTATGTATATAAATTCAGAACGATGTTTGACGGCGCAGATATGGAACTGGAGGATTTACTCGATTCAGATCCAGAAATTAAAAGCGAATATGAAAATTGTTATAAAATCAGAAGAGATCCTCGTATAACCAGATGTGGAAGATTTTTAAGAAAGAGGTCCCTTGATGAGCTCCCCCAGATATTTAATGTATTAATGGGAGAAATGAATCTTGTAGGCCCCAGACCTATTGTAAGGGATGAAGTTGAGAAATACGGCGAGGCATTTCCTGAGCTTATTAGGGTTAAACCTGGCATTACAGGTCTTTGGCAGATAAGTGGCAGAAACGATCTGCATTATGAGAAAAGAGTAGAGTTAGATCTATTTTATATTAAGAACTGGTCGTTATGGATGGACATGATGATATTAGCGAAGACATCATTTGTTGCCGTAAAAGGAGACGGGGCTTATTAAAATGTCAATCGCTATCACTCACTCAAAGATATATAGAATATCCTTCTTCTTCCTATCATTTTTTCTAATAACATCCGGAATATCTATAACAGTATCCCAAGGCGCTCTCTTATTATCTCTTATTTTTTGGTTATATGGATATATAAGGAAATATAATGACATAAGATATAATTATACAGGATTAGAATTATATATCGGTGTATTTATTATAGTGTCTGTAGTCCTTGCCTTTCTTTCACCATCTTTTATTAATAATCTTCTCTATTTACGTGATTTCTGGCTTATTTCTGCATTTTTATTAGCATCATCGCTTATAAATAATAGGGATGATATAATAAAGATTGTAAGAATAATGATCATTATTGGAATATTTCATTCAATAGTAGGAGCTGTTCAATATTTCACAGATATAGATTTTGTAAATGCTTATAAATATGGTATAGATCATCCAAAGTCGCGTCTTGGTATAAGATATGTTGTTGGTTTCCTAGGACATCATCTCCCGTATGGTGGATATATGATGATATCTATTCCTTTAATTTATCTTTCATTTTTAAAAAAGGATGATTATAAAGGGATATTCTTTGTAAGAATGTCTTCTTTCATGTCCTTTATCGCTATCATTTTCAGTTGGGCAAGGTCTGTTATAGTATCTCTACCTTTTGCTGTAATTCCGCTGTTCTTTATAAAAAGAAAGATTTTTTTTATAATATCAAGTGTTATTGTCCTAATAATGCTTGTAGTATTATCAGTTCGAGGTCCTTCGAATAATATTGTGGGCAATATGTTTAATAACAGCACTAACCAACGGCTTCTTATCTGGAAGAATGCATTTAGGGTATGGTTGAAACATCCTGTGTTTGGTTCTGGAGGAGGCAATTATATTGATGAATTTAAGGATATTGTAAAGGAACACCCTGAAGATGATCCTCATATGATATCTAATGCTCATAACGATTGCCTTAATCAGCTGGTTCGGAAGGGAATAATAGGATTACTTGCATTTCTATTTTTACTTTATGGTATCTTTAGGTATATGTACAAAAATCTTCCCTTAATAAAGGATAGATTATTAAGATTTCTTTATCTTGGATTATTCGGTTTCTACTCTGCTTTTCTTGTCGCCTCAATGTTTCAGTGCTACTTTACAGATGAAGAGAATCTAGTTATGTTCTGGTTCTATATTGGGCTTCTTTGCGCTATAGTACGGATTGAAAAACATTGAGCTTCAGATGCATAGTATCCTTCATTATATTATTCATCCCTGGATATATAGATTCAAAAAATCAGTAAGGTTTTATTGTTGACTATTACAAATCATTAAGTGTATTTTGATAAAAAATCAGCCTTAAAGTTGAAGGATGTATAAATAATATTATATGAAGAAATAAAATGATAGTAAATATTGGACTAATCGGATTTGGTACTGTTGGAAGCGGCGTTTATGATCTTATTATGCAAAATGCTTGTTTAATAAAGGAAAGGACAGGTCTTGATCTCAGAATCAAGACTGTCTGCGATATCAGAACTGAAGATGTAAAGAAGAAGGTTGGCAGTATTAATGTAATAAACGACTGGCGTGATGTTATAACAGATAAAGAGATCGACACAGTTGTAGAACTGATCGGCGGGATTTCACCAGCAAAGTCTATTATACTCGAATCTCTTAAGAATGGAAAGAATGTTGTTACTGCTAACAAGAAGCTTCTTGCAGAGGATGGTGATGAAATATTTAATACAGCAGGTATGAGCAATTCAAAACTTGGCTTTGAAGCCTCTGTTGGGGGTGGCATGCCATGTATTCTATCCTTAAAATACGGTCTTGTGGGCACAAGAATTAATACAGTTATTGGAATATTAAACGGTACTACTAATTATATACTTACTAAGATGGAAGACGAAGGACTCACCTTTGAAATGGCGCTGAAGGATGCGCAGGATAAGGGATTTGCTGAAGCTGATCCCACTTTTGATATTGAAGGATTTGATGCCGGACACAAGATAGCGCTTCTTTCTATGCTTGCATATAATAGAAAGGTCGACTTTAAATCAATATCGATAGACGGAATTACTAAGATCAATCAGCTTGACATTGAATATGCAAAAGAAATGGGTTATGTAATAAAGCTGCTTGGAATAAGCAAGCTGATAGGCGATGAAGTGGATATAAGGGTTCATCCAGCAATGCTTCCCATGGATCATCCTTTGGCATCAGTAAGGAATGAATTTAATGCAGTTATGTATATTACAGATATGACAGGTCCGGTTATACTCTATGGCAAAGGAGCAGGTAATCACCCTACCGCATCTGCTGTTGTAAGTGATATAGTACAGATTGCAAGAGATACTGTAAAAGATGATAAAGCTCTTACAGCATCTATCGATTCCAAATATCTTTCATCAGAAAAGAGGTTATTCAGATTCTATATGAGATTATCAACTGAAGATCGTCCTGGAATACTATCAAAAATTTCTGGTGTCTTAGCAAAATATGATATATCAATTGCATCGGTTATTCAGAAAGAGATTCATACAAAGAATCCAGATTCAAAGAATGTCCCTTTAGTAATTATGACCCACGTTGCATGTGAGGATAAAATGTTAAGATCTATAGATGAGATTAACAATTTTAATTTTGTTGAAGGGAAGGTTACATTTATTAAAGTCGAAGATTCATTAAGTCTGGGAGATGAATATGAATAACGAAGACTACAGAGCTGTTTTTCGTTGCATTTCAGGGTGCGATGAAGAATATCCTTTGGACGAGATTATATATAAATGTAGGAAATGCGGGAATCTTCTACAGGTTTCTCATGACATGGAGCGTTTAAAAAAAAGATCTTCACAAGAGTGGAAATCACTTATCGACAGCAGGGTTGGATCTGCCAAGTGGCCTTACGGCAGCGGAGTATGGAGCAAGAAGGAGTTGATATGTCCTGATATTGATAATGAAAATATTGTGTCGATGTATGAAGGAAATACTAATCTTTTCTGGGCAAAACGATTCGGCAAAATGTTTAATATGGATGATCTTTGGGTAAAGATGTGTGGCAATACACATACAGGGTCCTTTAAAGATCTGGGTATGACTGTCCTGGTTTCCATGGTTAATGAGATGATAACAAACGGCAAAAGGATTGATGCAGTTGCATGCGCCTCAACAGGCGATACATCTGCTGCACTTGCCGCATATTGCGCCTATGCAGGTATTCCTTCTATTGTTTTTCTACCAAGGAATAAAATATCTATGGCTCAGCTTGTACAACCTATTTCAAACGATTCTATTGTTATTTCGCTTGATACTAATTTTGACGGATGTATGAAGGTTGTGCAGGAGGTTACTAAAGAAAAAAATATTTACCTGGCAAATTCTATGAATTCTCTTAGGATAGAGGGGCAGAAGTCTGTCTCTTTTGAGATAGTTCAGCAGTTTGAATGGGATGTTCCTAACGTAATCATTATCCCTGGTGGGAATCTAGGAAATGTAGCAGCCCTTGGTAACGGCTTCAGGATGATGTTGGAACTAGGCCTTATTAAAAATACTCCAAGGATTGTGCTCGCACAAGCCGAGAAAGCGAATCCCTTATATCTTTCTTATTTGAATGGCTTTAAGGAGTTTTCTCCTATTGTTCCAGGAAAGACGTTGGCCTCAGCTATACAGATTGGTGATCCGGTTTCCGTAGAGAAGGCGATTATGACATTAAAGGAGTTTAACGGCATTGTGGAGCAGGCAAATGAGGAGGAGCTTGCAAATGCCGCGGCATTAGCAGATAGGACCGGGCTCTATTCATGTCCTCACACAGGAGTTGCCCTAGCTGTACTTATTAAGCTTTTAGAGAAACAGCAAATATCTAGAAGTGAACGAGTTATTGTGATCTCAACAGCTCACGGTCTGAAGTTTTCTGAGTTTAAGGTAGGTTATCATGAGTCAAAGCTTGAGGGGGTGAATTGCAGGTTTCTTAACAAACCTATAGAACTTCCCCCTGACGTTGATAAAGTCGTTGAGACGCTCTACAATGAACTTAAGATTAGGGAAGGTATTACAGCGTATCAGAAATTGTAACATTTATAATTTATCGAAATACTCAACAGAAATAAATATTTATTGAAGGATTCAAGGCAGTGAGAGAATCGCAGGCTAAAGCTTGCGGTTAACATGTCTTTCTGTTATACAAATTGTAGGTGTAGGCTTTAGCCTGCGTAGGTTATAGAGTAGAAAGGGAATAGCATGGATGGATAACCATTCACCTTTGCATCAATTCTCTACTTTTACTTGAATCCTTGACTTCTTTGCTGCTAAACAGCATACCATATTATATAAAAATGAAGATAACTTCACAAATATATCAGGTTGGAGGGTCGTCGGAATCGCATCCTTCTGATGCGTCAATATATCTTATTAAAAATGGCGAAAATGCAGCTTTAGTCGATGCTGGAACCGGAAGAGGACATCAACAGGTGATGAATAATATCGGTATCCCGCCTAAGAAGATTCAGTATCTCTTTATTACACATTGTCATTACGATCATATTGGAGGCGCTCAACAAATAAGAGAGGTCTCAGGCTGTAGTATAGTAGCCCATGAGTTAGATGCTTCTTTTATGGAGAAGGCAGATCAGGACGTAACAGGGTCTGCTTGGTATGGAACATCTATAGACCCTATTAATGTTGATATCAAGGTAAAAGGAGAGGAAGAGCATTTTAGTGTGGGAGATATTGATGTTGCTTTTTTTCATGCACCTGGTCATTCTCCTGGCTCTTCTATATTGACTGCTGTATCTGATGATATGCTAGTGCTTTTTGGGCAGGATGTACACGGTCCCTTAAATGAGGTCTTAATGTCAAATCGAGAGGATTATGTTAAATCCCTTGAATTTATGATTTCTCTTGAGGCAGATATTCTGTGCGAGGGGCACTTTGGAGTTTATGTGGGAAAGGATAAAGTACAGGAATTCATTGAGTCATTTCTGTAGATTTTTTGTAGGCTTAAACTGATTCTATCTATTATTAGTTTATTTATAATAGTTAACCCTCTTTTAAAATTGGAATATTTACCGCAAAGACGCAACGCACGCGCCCTTAGTACAACGAAGAAGTGCCCTTGGGGTGCAAAGGAAAGATATTTTAAATAATCGAGTTTCTATTGCACTGGCTGATTTTCTTCCATCATTACTTCTGAAATCAGTTTGAACTTACGATTTTTTCATTTTCACTTCGGTCAAAATTTGATGAAGAATAAGATAATAAGAACTGAAAATTTAAAAAAAAGGAATTTAATTGTATCCTTTATCCTCTCACTTCTTTTTACAGGCCTCGGGCAAATGTATAATGGCGACCTTTTAAAAGGGGTTGTTTTTTTGGTATTTAGAATTCTAACCTTGTTAATTATCCCAGTATATATTACTTTCAACATTATTGAATCTTATATCTATTTTTTTGTTGTTATAGCATTTCTGCATACAATGGCTATACTGTTGTCTCCTGTGGAAGCGGTCTTCTCTGCGAGAAAAAAGGCAGAGATATCACTTAATCGGTATAATTCTCTTATATTTTATTTTTTTTATGCAATACTGAGTTTAATTATATCTATACTTCCTTTGTCGCTTACATCATCATTTTTTTCTATTGAGAAGGTAAAGACTGATCTAATGCATCCTTCACTGTTAGAAGAGGAATATGCGTTGGTTTATAGATATACAAAGAACGGTTTCGTTCCTGGCGATGTCATTTCTTATGCCGGGAAGAATGAAGAAATCAGAATGGGGCGTGTGCTTGCAAATGGTGGGGATATTGTTAATTTTAATGACAATGCTTATCAGATTAACGGCAAGGCACTGCCTCTTGGGATATTCAGCGATGAGGAACTAAATATGAAGGGGCAGGAAAATGCCGAAAACCTTTTTTTTGAAGTAAACTCCGGAAGAAAATATGCAGTAAAAAGTTATACTTCAAAATTGAGCTCAAATTCAATGGAAAACAGTGGTATTCTTGTAGATGAGAATATACTTTTTATAGCGTTTGATAACAGGACTAAAGAAAGTAAATACGATCTAGTTGATATTTCGTCAGTTACAGGACGTATTGAGGGCATTATTTATAGCGACAGGTTAAAAAGGATTTTACTGAAAACCTTTATGATAATAGGCGATTGATTACTTTCGTCTTATTAAGGCATTAATTTGTAATTATACCATCGTTTATCATATCATCACTTGATAATTGAGTAATATCTATAATATCATCAATACTGAATCCTTTTTCGTGCATTCTCTTTGCATCATCTAACTTTCCTTCTTTTTTCCTTTCATAGCTGTAAATATTTCATTTATGTCCTCCCTGCAAAGTGTTGATTTCCTAAACATAGATACTGATTGTCAATTAGAGACAATTTAATCCATTATGAAAAGTATAGATTCGTTTGAAGCTATTTTTGCAGGAATGCTATAGATTGATTATTTATGCCTCTGTACATCCATTCGAACCAGACTTATTGTCTGATTAAAAATTTTTTCTGAATATATTGTATCAATTGGCTTCCTAGATATTTTAGACGCGCTCTGATCATTTAAGTTTGGAAAGCAGATCATCGCTTATCTGTTTTACATCAGGACTTCCGTCAATTTCTACTATTTTTGGAACATTGCCATTCTCTTTAGATACGTTCTTGAAATATTC
>JAXHTB010000066.1:0-13086 GCA_034190185.1 Spirochaetota bacterium
TAAACTTTCAGAAATTATTATTCCAATTTCTGGTATAGATATGACTTCTGAGGTTCTCAGATTAAAGAAAGAAGATCCTGATTATGTTATTATGAATGCATATATTGGCAACTCATCTGCTATTTTACGTACAGCAAAAAAATTCAATTTTAGAAAGCCCTTTTTTGTCACTCAATATGGAGCTGTAAAAACAACTGTAGAATTGGCAAAGGATTCTGCGGAAAATTTTTTCGGACTCAACTGCTTTGGATTATATAATGATAAGACACCAGGAATGACTTCGCTTAGAAAAGCAAAACAAAAATTCGATCCAGGTTCAGGATATCAGGATACTAATTTTACTCAGGGATGGTTTGTCGGAATAGTAATGTCTAAAGGTATGAAAAATGCTGGAAAAAATTTAAATGGAGAAACCCTTGTTAAAGGGGTTAATAAAATAAATAATTTCAATACTAAAGGCATCTGTGGTATAATTAATTTTAATTCAAATGATCATAAAGCCATAGATTATAGTAGAATTTTTAAGACTGATATAAAAAACAAAGTATTAATTCCAATTACAGATTGGAGAAAACCTAACGATATATAATATTGCAGTTTATTTTAAATAAATATAATTTCTCTCTGTCCGTTTGTCAATTAATTTGATTTTAGACTACAATGTTTTAAATATCTTATTTTAATGAACGGACAGAGATCATATTTATATTCAAAATTATACCTACAGCCGGGATAGTTATGACATCTGAGGTTTTTCGATATTTTTCTAAATGGATTTATAAGCTAATAATTCATAATGAATGAGTATAATATAGCATTTTTTCTGCATGTGGAGATTTTTGAGTTATAGAGATGTTAAAAGTGTTTTAAAATTTCCTCAATCTCTTCCATCTCTTTATCTCCCTTTCTTATACTTTTATAAAAATTCAAAATATTTAAGCAGTTAAGAGATAGCTGAGTAGTCATAATATTTAATAAAATTCTCGTTCAGATTTTATATATTTAGTAATTGGCATAAATATCAAATTGTCTACATCAGCTTTATAAATTTTGCAATATTCCGATCCCTGATGTTTGGAAGGACCATATGTTACATTAGACATTAAGCCGCCCATATTAAAATTATTTATAGACTCCCACGCCTTTAATAGACCGGATCGATTTAATTTTTCTCCAGTCCTTTTTAAAGCCTCAACAGCAATTATTCCCTGACACCAACCTTGAGTATAATGCCGGTAATAGATATGGTTACTACTTTTTGCATGATATTTTAATGTTATCCTCCTCATATTTTGTATCCCAGAAGATTTGTCATACCATGAGGAGAATGAATTTGTGGCATAAAAATTTCTTGCTGCATTTTTCACAATACGGAGGGTGTCTTCTGAACAGGCATACTTAGTGCCATAGATTTTAGGATAGAATTTATATCTGTTTGCCTCTTTCATAAAAGTAGCGGCATTCCCTTCAGTTGTATGCAGTATAACATGAGTAACATCATTTCTTTTTAAGTTTATTATCTGCGAACTTGCCTCAGTGCCTCCTGGTGATATTACTTCTTCTCCTGATGATTGTAAACCGTAAATATTGAGTTGTTCTCTAAAAGTTTTTGCTCCTACCTTTCCATGTTGAGTATTAGCGCGAACAAGAGCTAATTTAATATTTTTTTCTTTCAGGATATCTATTATATAATGAAGAAGGATCTTGATCTCATCTTCATAAGTGGCACCTTCTGTAAAGTGATAAGGTTGAGTAGGATGAATAAAAAAATCAGTAGTAGATGTCATCATGGTTGGTACTTGTTCTCTTGATACTTTGTAGATTAAAGCCATTCCAGAGCCGGTAGAACCTATCTCAAAAAGCATAAATATTTTATTTCTATACACTAAATCTTTAAAATTCGCAACATCCCTTGCTACATTATAACGCCCATCCTTAATAATAACCTTAAATTTTCTTCCATGAATTCCTCCTGTATCATTAATATGCGTCAGATAGGTATTTATACCTTTGTGTATGGGAGTTTGTAGTTGTGCAGTAGGGCCTGTTACATCAGATATAACTCCAACCTTTATAGTATTACTGAGAAGTCCTATCGACTCATCAATACAAACTATATTCATTCCACAAAGTAAAAGAATAGACAATTTTATAATTAGCAGCAGGAAGCTTTCTCCTTTTTTCACAAAATTCCTCCTGGATTTACTGATCATGGCATTTTTAAATATAAAATAAACCATCCATGGATTATTTTGGCGCTAAATAAAGTCAATTTTGAAAAATTACATCCATGTAATTTTTCAAAATTCTGATGCGCTAAAATAATGCTGATGGGAACTGTTCGGTGTTGATTAAATTATAAATAAGCAGAAGTTGTTACTTATTCATTCTTAGATTAAGTAACAACTTATTTATTAGCTCATTATATATATAATAAGCTAATTATAGTAATCTACATGATATTTGTATCAAACCTACAGGTTAAGACCAATTCTTAATCCTTCTTTTACTGCTTCTCCAATTTGTCTTGGCTCAATACAGTCACCAGCTTTATGTAACTCCTTAACTTTGCCTTTAATTTTATTGTATAAACTGTCGTTTGATTTAGCTCCTGCTGCTAAGATTATTGTATCTGCTTCTATTAGTCTTTCATTATTATTCTCATCAATCAGAATGAGACCCTTATCAGTTATTTCTTTATATTTTACTTTGGTTAATAATTCAACTCCATTTTTTTCAAGTTCTTCAAGAAGGTTTTCCCTTTCTATTGGGATCATTGTTGTTGCCATTGCTTCTCCTCTTCTTGTAACTGTAATTTTTTTGACTTTATCCATGAGGTAATGCGCTGTCTCAATTCCTACAAGTTCCCCTCCTATAACGATAACCCTCTCTCCGCATTTTGCTTTTCCAAGTAGGATATTATCAGCAGTAACAACATTGGATCTGTCAATTCCTTTGATTTCAGGAATTACAGGCACAACACCTGTTGTTATCACAACAGCATCTGGCTTTTCCTTCTCAATAAGGTCAGTTGTAACTTCTACACCTGTCTTTGTATTTATACCATGCTTTGTTGCCTGTGTTTGTAGATACTCAAGATATGCCTTGAATCTTTTTTTCCCAGGTGGAACGGATGCCTGATTAAGCTGTCCTCCAACTTTATCTTCCTTTTCATATATAGTTACATTATGACCTCTTAATGCAGCAATCCTTGCAGCTTCCACACCTGCTGGTCCACTTCCTATCACCATTACATTCTTTTTATCTGCGGCTGGTTTTATCTCACACTCCCTTTCATTTCCAAGAGCTCCATTAACAGAACAGATTAAGGGACTCATCTTAAATATCATTTCCTGTAAACATCTTAAACATGCAATACAGGGTACAATATCTTCAACTTCCCCATTTTTTGTTTTATTTGGTATTTCTGGATCAGCTAAAAATCCTCTAGCAAATGCTACAAGATCTGCCTTCCCATCTTCTAAAATCTTTTCGCCAACCTCAGGAGTCATCATACCTATAGCGATTACTGGAATGCTGACCTCTTTTTTAATCTCCTCTGCCAGATAAGCCAAACTGCCGGGTGTGTCTGTGCAATTGATAAAGTTATCCTTGCCTATCCCATAACAGGATACATTTACCGCATTTGCTCCGGCCTTCTCTAACATTTTTGCTAACTTTTTAGAGTCATCCAGTGTTATGCCTTCTTCGAGATTAAAATGACGCGCATTTATACGAGACCATACAGGAAAATCAGGGCCAACCTTTTCTCTGATATTTTCTATTACTTCAATATAGAATCTCGCTCTATTTTCAAGAGAACCTCCATATTCGTCAGTTCTCTTATTAAATGCTGGTGTAAAAAACTGTACAAAGAGGTATGCGTGCGCCCCATGAAGCTCTACTCCATCAAATCCACCCTTTTTTGCCCTTAAAGCAGCATCGCCGAATTTTTCAACTATCTTCTTTATCTCTTCATTGGTGAGTTCTTTGGGAATCTCTCCGCCAACCCTAGGAGGGATAGGAGAAGGCGCTACAGGAGTTTTACCGCTAATGAAAGAACTAACAGCCCCTCCACCATGAGCTAATTGTAATACAGCCTTTGCCCCGTATTTTTTTATTACATCTGAATATTTTTTTAATAGAGGTAGAAACTCATCATCATAATTATTTATCATTCCAGGTATCATTACCGCATCTGAATCAACTGATGATGCTTCTACTATGATCAAGCCTGTACCGCCTTTGGCTCGCGCTTCGTAATAGGCAATTCTCCGCTCATGTGTTTCATCAATATCTCTTGAAAATACTGTACCCATAGGCGCCATAACAAATCTATTTTTTATTGTCATAGATCCTATATCTATCGGATCAAATAGTCTTTTAAATTGTGATTCCATCTCTTTTCCTCCATTAAGTTTTCTAACTATATAATAAGCCCTCAATGGCTCATTTTGCTATTAGTTGAATATTTTGATAAATTACGTCCGCCCCTTTAATCCCCTCTGAAGGGGATTAAGAGGAATAAAATTCTGTTGTAGTAAAATAATTAAAATAGTTATTATCATTTTGTCAAGTATAACTTATTTTTAATATTTAGTTTATTGTTACTTATCGATTGGTATAAAGATAAGTAGATCCTGGTAAGATTTTATTTATTGTATTAAGTTATTAACTTTGATTTAAATATCAAATAATTATTGAGGTGCCAAGGTACGATAATATTTGAGTGTTTATTGAAAATGAATAGATTGACAAATATAGTATTTCATATTATAAATTCTACATGCCTAAGACGATAATATAATAGAATCAATATCATTAAATAGTAATAAATCATATCAGCGTTGAGGTTTCCAATGGAAAAGGATCAATTGCAATCCCTAAAGATCGAGATCAGCAAGAATACACAACTGCTGGCATACGAAAGGATTGCCTTTCATAAGATTTTGGGAATATTAAAGACCGAAAATGGTATGAAAATTATGCTGAGGGACATCAATAAAGAGAGTATAGTAAGAGAAAGCGCAATTTCGGAACTCAAGGAGTTTAATAATACTATAGTCACTCAGTCACTAATAGAAATTCTTAATGAAGAAATAAATAAAACAGAGAAGATCTATATTTTTGAACACCTGGAAAGATACGGTCGGCCTGAAAATTGTTCAGTTATTATAGATTTTATTGAAGCTCATAAAGAAGATCTCGAAGATGTCGATCTTATTAAGCGCGCCTTTAATTGTCTTAGAATTCTAGGCGAAGGTGAGAATTTGGTTCTTGAATATCTTCTGAGTATTGCGCAAAACACTATATATGATGATATACTGAGAACTATGGCAATTATATCACTTTCCTCATTTAAAGGAGTGTCTATATGGTATGAGCTTTTTCAAGAGGAGAAGGAAGATATCACCTATGCTGTTTTCAAGGCAATATCAATATTATGTGACAATCTTGCTGAAAAAGCAGAGTATAGTAGGAGTAAAGAGGATGAAATTTTTACATACACTCCTGAGCATGAAGATAAGGTTATGCTCGATATAAGGGTTTTGTTGGGAAAGATGACTGCAAGTTTTGACTCCTATTCAAATAGGGTAAAGATTGTATTTATAAATTCTTTAATTTCCAGCAATCATAGGGAGATACTCATCTATATTATGAAGGGACTTGCTTCAAATGATTCAGAATTAAGAGGCATGGTCTTTGATATCTTGTTATCTAATATTGAAAGGGTAAGAGATCCAGATAAGCTGTTTAGAAATCTATTATCTCTTTCAGTAGATTCAAAAAAAGAGGGGAAAGCTATAGTAGATATTTTTGAAAGATATTTTAGCAATATTAAAGAGAACAGGAATACCCTTATTCTTAAGGATAAGCTATATAATTATATAGTAGTGACGCTGGAAACATGTTTTGAGAGTTATAGAAAGGAATTTATGATTACAGATGTTATTGAGAAGAATTTTCCTGAAGTATTCCGAAAAGTTAGGAGTTTTGTATTAGAAAAGCTAACCCCGGGTTTAAAGAATAGAATAGTTAATTATCTGAGACAAAAGGATGATCTGAATGTTCAAAAGATCATCATTGAAATATCAGAAAAGGTATCTTATATCGAGGATGAGGAAGGAGAAGGACTCTACTGTTTGATTGAAGTTCTGTTTGATAAAGATGAAAAATCGAGGGAAGTTTCAGCATCAAGGATTGATGATATAAATTTTGAAAAGAGATATTTACGTGATCGAATTGTAAGGCTTTGTGATATCATTGGCAAATTGATGATTCATGATGCAGCTTCTACATTAGTAGTAATATATAATTATGTAAAAAAATATTCAGATCCGATTCTATTTGATGCAACAGCATATGCACTGTCTATGCTGAATTATTCATATATGCTCGGTGAACTTGAAGTGCTTTTAACAACAGGTGATAAATCAGATCAAGAGAATACAGTTGAATATATTTCTCTCTATTCTGATCAAAGAGCTCTTAATATTGTTCTCGATTTTTTAAAAGATAAAATTGAAGAGGATTCTGAGATTTTAATCAAATTTCTTAAGATTCTGCTTCGTTTAGATATTACAGGCAATGAATCAAGTAGAGATATTTCAAAAAAAATCATTGAATTAAATCATAATACTGAAATAAAGAGTCTCGCAATAATATCCTTAGGAAAGGTGGGGAATGAGTCTGACCTTTCTTTTCTTAATGACCTGTTTTTTTCTTTAAAAGAAAATGAAATAAAGATATCTATTGTTATCGCTATCGGTTATATAATAAATAATTCCCGCGATTTGAATAAAAGACAGATGATAAAACAGCTCCGTGAATATCTTAAGGAATCTGGGATCAGGGTAAGGATCTATTCATGTCTGCTATTAATTCAGCTAGGTGACAGAACTGCTATGAAGTTGATCATGGATATGATGACAATTAAAAATAAAAATATTCAAAGGGAGATTCTTTCAGTATTTGGCAGGCAAAAGTCTGTTGAATTTTCTTATTTCCTTCTGTCTCTACTTAAGGATGAATATGCCATTACAAGTGATATTGTACAAATATTAAAGTTGTTACCTCAGGATGAATTAAAGGAAATAGATCATTTTATTGTTAATATCTACAGAAAGCATGAAGGAATTGATATTGAGTACGACAAGAAAATAAAGATCGATAGATCTCCTAGGATTGTAAAGGGACTTGAAGAGCATAATATAAGTATAATTGATATTGATATCATCAACTTTAAGCGAATTATGGGTGGTACTAATATAATTGAATTATCAATTTCTTTTAAAGATATTCTAGATATAATTATTTTGGAAATTATAAATAATAAAGGTACAATTGTTAGGATTACAGAGGGACGGATCATGTCATATTTTAAGGATCCTTTAATGGCGTCCAATGTGATCCTAAATATATCTAAAAATATTACTAATTTCAACAAGCAGCGTCTGCCTGCAGGGAGATTGGAATTATTAGTTAAGATTGTTACAGACAAAGTAAAATTGATAAATGAGGAGATTATAAACTATCATGAATTCAGAAGAGAGCACTTTAATACTTTATCAATATTCAAAAATAGAATTTATGTTGATGATAATACTATGAACCTTCTTTCTGAAAACTATTATACAGAGATACAGCCAGAAATTGTATTCAAAAAGAATGAATCTGAAGGTACATTTTTCGAACTAATAAGTCCTGTAAATATGATTTTATTATCAGAGGATATATTAAGGAGATTAAGAGAAGAGGAAAAGGAGAGGTTACAGAAGGAGATTGATCTTGAAGCTGAAATGAAAAAGCGGAAAGGAGATAGAAGGTCTCCAACTGCAATTGCATATGCTCAGGCGCTTGATGATATCGGAAGGATATTGAAAAATGATTTATATGAAATAGATAAATTTGTTGAAAAGAGGACTACTGATAGAGAGTTGATCAGCAATGTGCACAAGATGCTTGATAATGCCTATAAAAGATTTTTTGTTGAAAAATCAAAGATGTTTTTAGAGTAAATAGTATTCTCATCAGCTTTCTCTCCAGTATTTGATCATCTTTATATATATTACAGGGGCCCTCATTTTCAAGGTGAAGCGCTCTAGGAAAGTATTAACTGAACTTATTTAGTGTTAGCATAGATTTTCTAAAAGCAGTGTGAATCTGAAATGAATACAGAAATCAATAAAGAAAGCATGCTACCTTTTTATCGCCAACCTTTTTCATAATAGGATATTCAGTTTTACATTTTTCTGTAGAGTATTGACATCTTGGATGGAAGTGACATCCAGTCGGGAGACTCTCAGGAGAAGGAATCTCTCCGGGCAGACTTTTATATCTCTGTTTTTTTGGTGTTATTCTTAGGATAGACTCTAGAAGGCTTATAGTATAAGGATGGAGAGGATTTGAGTAAAGTTCATTTTTAGAATTTTCCTCGACAATTTTTCCGGCATACATTACAATAATTCTATCGCTTATATGCTCTACAACAGCAAGATCATGAGCAACAAAGAGGTAGGTTAATTCAAATTTTTCCTGAAGTTCCTTAAGAAGATTTAATATCTGTCCTTGGATCGAAACATCAAGAGCTGAAACCGGCTCGTCCAGAATAATAAATTTTGGATTAAGTGATAGCGCTCTAGCAATTCCTATGCGTTGCCTTTGACCTCCGCTAAATTCATGAGGATATCTGTTAGAATGCTCTTTTTCCAATCCAACAAGTTGAAGAAGCTCAAGTAAGCGTTCATTGATTTCTCTTCTATTCATACTTGTATGTATTCCTAGTGGTTCTGTTATTATTCTGCCTACTTTCATTCTTGGATTTAATGATCCGTAAGGGTCTTGAAAAACTATCTGCATATTCCGTCTGAATTTTCTAAGCTCTTTTTTAGTGAGTTTATTAACAAGGGTATTATCTATAGAGATATTTCCAGAGTCTGGTTCAATAAGCCTCAGTATTGCCCTTGTCGCGGTAGTTTTTCCGCTCCCGCTTTCCCCAACCATACCAAGAGTTTTTCCTCTAGGAATAGTAAAACTAATATTATCAACTGCTTTTGTTGTTGAAATATTATTGAATAGAATGTTCTTCCTCGAATAGAAGTATTTTTTCAGTCCAGTAATTTCGATCATTATATTATTGACAAAACTTCAAGCTTTTGCAGCGCCGGTAAAATTTTAAAAATATTTGAAATATTCACAAAAGCTTCAGCATGATTAAATTTACAAAGTCTCCTTGGTGTTAGGCGTCTGCCCCCAAGCTTTTGTTATGGTGTGGTAATAAGTTCAGTACCTTAGCTTGTACAGATTCCAATAATGAATCACGTATAAAAGTACTTGCGTCTAAGATCTCGATTCCAATTAATTCTCCCTTTTCATTGAGCTCAGCTGTGATGTTTGGACTAAGTTCAATACTATTGTACTCATCTTCATCCGAAATTACTAAATGAAGTACGTCATTAGTATTGAAATATGTCATTTTTGGTTTATCCATAAGTAAATCTCCCTGATTTTAAACGAAAATTTATTTGTTGGCGAGCTGTTGCATGAATTGTTCCCGGGATAATCGATTTTTTTGATAATTCATATGGTATCATCATAAGTCTATTGTCATGCTTACCAACTGCAATCATACGATGTGTAGAAACATCAAAATACCTTTCTGGAGAAAATTTAATAATCTCTTCAATTTTACTAAGATCATATCCTCTCAAATCAGCTCTATATATAAGATAATCGTTCCATACAATTGAATATTTTTCAATATTATTCAATTAAAATTCCTTTCATTATAAATATGTAGCATAATATATTATTTGGTCATAACCCACTCAATAATTAAAAATTATAACCTTTCTAAGTATATATAAGCGCTAATTGTATAGTTTACTCCTCCCCTGCATAAGGAATTTTATACCATCATCAAGACCGTCAAGGGTAAGCTCAAACATTGGAAATACCTGTCTTATTGCCCGTCCTGTTACATATTCCCAACCTCTTTTTGGAAGTGGATTGATCCATATTGAATCCTTAAACTTATCCCTGATACGCTGAAGCCATACAATACCTGGTGTGTCGTTGTGATACCAGTAGTCAATAGCTCCATTTATATCCCTGAGTTCAGAGGGAGCCATCTCTGCATCTCCAATTATTATTAGTTTGTAGTCGGAATCTTCGCTCCTTAAAAAATCCATGGTAGAGATGGATTCATTTCTTGTCATATCTATCCAAAGATCCTGATATATACAGTTGTGAAAGTAGAAATATTTCAATCTGCTGATTTGGGATGAGGCAGCGGAAAAAATTCTGCTTACCAGACTGGAAAAAGGAGTCATGGATCCTCCAACGTCCATCATTAAGATTAGTTTAGCTGCCTTTTTTTCATGATGCTCCCAAACAAATTCTAATTCGCCAGCATTTTTACATGTTTTATCTATTGTGGCTTCTACATTGAGCTTCTCCTCGGGCCCTATAGGTAGAAGTGATCGTAGATGTGAGAGTGCAACCCTTATCTGTCTAACGTCGAGTGTGATATTACTTGAGTAATTTTGAAATGTTCTCTTTTCTGCTATCTGAACAGCGCGTTTATGTCTAGATACGCCCTGTCCGATCCTCACGCCGGCTGGATTGTATCCCCAAGCACCCTGGGTTGATCTTCCGCCTGTGCCAATAGCCTTATTCCCGCCAACATGATTTATAAAATGACCTTCTCTTAGTTGCTCCTCAAAATTACGAATTACCTGTTCAAGATCGAGTTCTTCTATCTCCAGCTTTTCCTCTTCTGTAAGCTTTAATTCTTTAACCTTTCTAAGTCCATCGATTATCTTTTCAAGCATCTCGTCAGTAGTTTCGATATCCTCAAAGGTATCCAGGAAGGCGAGATCATACTTATCGTAATATATCTCATTTTTCACTAGTATCGCTCTTGCAACATAATAGAAATGAGTAAGACTGCAATTATTGAGATTCATGCTAAGAGCATGATGAAGTGTAATCCATTCATGAATCGATATCGGGATCCCGTAAGATTTAAGGGTAAAAAAGAAATCAATAAACATTTCTTGTCCTTCCTGTTGTATCAAAGGCATAATGAGATACACCACCTCTGGCCAGAGTTTCCATATCTTCATTTTTCTTTAATAATGTACCGAGGAATGGCATCTCTTCTTCAACCTTTTTAGGTGATATTCCGCCAATGATCAGAGCTTGTATCCAATCAATAAGTTCACTTGTAGAGGGTTTTTTCCGTAATGAATCAAATTTTCTTATCCAATAAAATCTTTTAATACATTCACTCATTAGTTTTTTCCCAATATCAGGAAAATGAACCTTTATTATATCCTCCATTAGACTTTCTTCAGGAAACTCAATGTAATGAAATATACATCTTCTAAGAAATGGATCTGGAAGCTCCTTTTCACTATTTGATGTAATAATTACAATAGGTCTATTTTTTGCCTTTATTGTTTCCTGAGTTTCTGGGATATAAAAACTCATCTCATCCAGTTCATTGAGAAGGTCATTAGGGAATTCAATATCTGCCTTATCGATCTCATCTATCAGTAAAACTACCTGTTCCTCAGAATTAAAGGATTCTCCTAATTTACCTAATTTTATATATTGTTTAATATCAGATATATCCTTATCAGAAAATCTAGAATCGTTAAGTCTTTGCACTGTATCATAAACATAAAGTCCTTCTCTGGCCTTTGTTGTGGATTTGATGTTCCAGACAAGCAGATTCTTGCCTATGCCCTTTGCGATTGAGTGAGCAAGTAATGTTTTGCCTGTTCCAGGCTCTCCCTTAACAAGAAGTGGCCGTCCAAGCGCTATCGATACATTAACATTATCGCGAAGACCTGACGATATTACATAATCATCTGTACCTTGAAAGTTGTCCATTAATATTCCCCCTAAATAAGTTTGTTTCATTTAGTAACCCTCTAATTTGTAATATTAAAGAGGTAGATATGAGTTTATTATTTAATAATAGTATATAAGATCAAAAAATCATATATTTACAATTCTTCAAGCTATTATTTCTGTTTTGTACTTTTAAGATATGCATAAATGAATCTATTTATTTCGCCATTCAGTACACTCTCAACATTCCCGGTCTCTTCTGATGTCCTATGATCCTTAACAAGCGTATAAGGTTGAAAAATATAAGATCTGATCTGACTTCCCCATGAGATATCCTTTTTCTCTCCAACTTTTTCCATCATTTTTTCTTTTAACTCTTTCTGTTTGAGTTCATAAAGTCTGGCTCTTAGCACCTTCATAGCAAACGATTTATTATTATGCTGTGATCTTTCATTTTGACATTGGACCACTATTCCTGTTGGTATATGAGTTATCCGTACTGCTGAATCTGATGTGTTAACATGCTGACCACCAGCGCCTGAGGACCTGTATGTGTCGATTCGGAGCTGTGTCTCGTCAATTTCAATATCAACATTATCCTCAACTTCTGGAATGGCTTCAACAGAAGCAAAGGATGTATGTCTTCGCTTATTCGTATCGAATGGAGAAATCCTCACAAGTCTATGAACTCCATTTTCGCACTTTAAGAATCCATAGACATAATCTCCTTTTATATGAATAGTAGCGCTTTTTATTCCAGCATATTCACATGGAGAATAATCTATAACATCAATATCAAATTTTTGATTTTCTGACCATTTGATATACATTCTATATAACATCAAAGCCCAGTCCTGAGACTCCGTTCCTCCTGCGCCAGGGCGTATTGTAATAAAGGCATTTTTAAAATCATCCGATTCTGTAAAAAGCTCTAATGTTTCAATTTCATCAAATCTTTTTCTTAGTAAAATTATCTTGTCACTGATATCATTGAGTATTTCACCATCGTATTCATCCAAGGCCATCTCCATCAGGTCTCTATCCTCGGATAATTCATTAAGCAAGTTATCCCATAATGATATCCTTTTCTCTAATCTGCTGATTTCAAGATTTATCTTAGTGACCTTATCCCTGTCTTTCCAGAAATCATCCTTAAAAGTTTCCTCTCTTAACTTGCTATGATCCTTTTTTAAACTATCAAGTTTAATAGATTTAGACAATTCAAGC
>JAXHTB010000067.1:0-13071 GCA_034190185.1 Spirochaetota bacterium
GGAGAATGGTCATCTAATCTATCGATCGAGAATATCCATGAATTTGATTTATATCAATCAGGTGATGGCGCATGGACATCATCATTTACTGAATGGAAAATCTATGATGTGAAATTATGCTTAGAAATTTCAATTTATCCAGAAGAAGGTGATCAGCACGAAGGTCTGTGTATATGGCTCCATACTTCAAAATATTCTGAAAATTTAATTAAGATATTTCAAGATACTAAAATTCAAGAATTCTTGAAAGATAATAATTTTGAAAATGAGAGTGAGGATAATATTCTTGTTTATACAAAATATTTTGATATTGATATAACATACGAGAATGTTGAATCATTGAGTGTTGAGTGGGTCAATAAACTCAAACCAATAATTGAAATAATAGCTGCTTTAAGTTGATACAGACTAGACAGTTCTCGTTTGGTCTGGATATCTCAGCCTCAATGCAGCATGACAATAAATATCCGCTAAGAAAATTAGTCTTACATCAGCTTATATGTCTCAAACGCAGCGTCGCTTCATTTCTTCGCCTTAGTCACATTTGCCTTTGTTTCACTAGGGCAGACGTCGTTTACACCGATCCCGGTATATAGATTTCTCTCTCTTTTGCATTCATTCTTTTATGAGCATAGACTTTCTGCTTTTTCAGATCTACCAGAACATATATTAACATGCTCCATCCTTTTAATCCTAAGAGATAGCTTTTTGTGTACCTATATCTTTCAGCATATTTAATTATATCCTTTGAGAATTCGTTGCCCATCAATACAATCTTAACTTCTGTTGCAATATGACCATATTCAGGTTTAACTTCATTTAATATAAAGTTTTTCCCAATATCTTCAAATTTCTTTAGTTGATTTAACTCAATTCCATCAGGAACTGCTAAGACTATGTCATGAATTGTAGTATTTGCACTGCCTATGTTAGCCTTTTTAGTAAGCACATATTTCTCAAATTTTGCGGAAAAAGTGGTTAGAAGATCGATATTGAGATCATCGATTTTGAGATTTTTTTTAACATCCCAGGATGACCTATATCTATTTTCTAGTTGATTTAGGTATTTATTATAGATTTCCATATTCCTTAAAGTTGTTTCATATAAAATGTAGCTGCAATTTAATTGCAGCTACATTAAAAAAGCGATTTATCTTTATAGTAATCGTTCAAAGTAATCAGCTTAGGTTTAATAATATAAGGCAATAGGTTAAAAAAAGTAAACAATGAATATTTAGGCTATAATATTTCTGAGTTTATGCAGTGCTTGTTTTTTTGTTCTTGGATAATGATTGAAATGTTGAATATGCTAAATATATGGCAATAATTATTAAAACAGTAGAAAATATAAACAGTACAACATTTCCATCCTTAAAGAATTTAAGAGATAACAGAACCAATCCAATTACAGGAGCAATCCACATAAAGATAAGAGGTGCTGTTAATGCTTTTACAGATTTTTTTAGTGAAGCTATCCATGCAATAATAACCAGCAATGCCAGTCCTCCGATAAGTTGGTTTGCTGCTCCAAAGAGGGGCCATATTTCCATGACTGTTCCTCCCCATGCTAGGAGTAGTGCTAGAACTACTGATATGCCTACGCAGAGGAGATATGGCAGCCCGGTAATCTCGTTGAACAGAAAGCCGCAGATTCTTGCAACAGTATCCAATGTAGTCATAATAAAACAGGAGAGCAAAAGTATAGAGATGCCCATTGCGATCTTTATAGGAATACCGATTTGGCTTATTAGGCCGCCAAAACCTTTGGCAAATGCCAATCCCTGCTTTCCTTGAGCAATAAGATCGCTATATTCTGCAAATCCCAGTGTTGAAACACCAATTACTACGACAAGAGCCAAAAGTCCTTCTCCTTGCATTCCGCCAATAGCAACAAAACGTATATCTTTTTCATTATTGATCTGCTTAGATGTAGTGCCGGAAGTAATTAGCGCATGACCTCCGGATATTGCTCCGCACGCCATTACTATCATCAGCATCGGGAAAATCGGTCCGAATTTAGCATGTGTCCAGCCTGTGATAGCAGGGAGGTTCATATCAGTTAGTCCAACAAAAACACCGATAATTGCAATTACCAATCCAACTATCATTATCCAGGTGTTAAGGTAATCCCTAGGCTGAAGAAGAATCCAAACAGGTAATGCTGCTGCTAGAAACGAGTAGATGATAAGGATAATCATCCATGTGCGGTATGATGCTGTTATAGGATTTTTCATGCCGATGAGTATAGCAGCAATGAAGAGAATTACACCAATTATTGTAACCCATGTAAGGGGTATTTTTACTTTGTACAGCAGATAACCGGCAAGCACTGCAATAAATATAAATGCAATCGATGGTGTTGAAGCTTGTGGCACAGTAACCCATGATTTCGCAATTATAATAACAAAAACAGCAAAAGCGCTTATCATAAGCAGGAATACAAATATTGCAAAAAACCAGCGCGATATTGGATTTAATATCTCCTTTGTCGCATCTGCTATGCTTCTTCCCTTTTGTCTTACTGAAAGTACCAGAGAAGTGTAATCCTGGACTATACCAAGAAATATATTCCCAAGTATCAACCAGATTACAGCAGGCAGCCATCCAAATACCAGCGCCAATGTAGGCCCAATTATAGGCCCGGCTCCTGATATACCTGCAAAATGATGACCAAAGAGCACTATTTTGTTGGTAGGCACATAGTTCATTCCATCATTTAATTCGTTTGCAGGTGTCTCACGTTCAGGATCAATCTCCAACAGCTTTTCCAGATATTTCCCATAGAATCTATAAGCAAGATAAAATGCTGCGATGGTTATTAAAATTAAAATAAATCCTTTCATAGCCCTACCTCCTGATTATATTGATCAATTTATTAGTAAGTTCAATCTGATTTCAGAAGGAATGAAGGTGGGAAATCAGTCAGTGCAATATATACTTGATTGTTATAATTTTAAGACACTGATATACACGGATTGTCACAGACTGTTAGTTCGGCTTGACTGCATAAAAATAATACTATAATTCTATAGGGAAAATCAGTATTTCATCAGTGTTAATCCGTGGCAATAAAACTCACTATTTAATTTCTGAAAACAGTTTGAGCTTATACTTCTTGAAGTTATTAGCTTGTCATAAATTTGGCGCCTTCATTAAGGGCCGCTTTATTGAGAGTTAAAATTGGGTTTTTTGACTCACCCTGTAATCTTTTATCAAGAGCATTTTCCAAAATACTTAATGGAACTGCCTTTGAATGTTCAATATATGCGCCTAGTAGTACCATATTTGCAGCCTGCTCACCGCCGACATCAACAGCCTTTTGGCTTGCTGGAATATAATAGGTATTGATATCATCCCTTGAGACCTTCTCTGTAATTACACTACTGTCTAAGATTAGTATTCCGCCGGGTTTTACCCTTTTTTCTATCAACATTAAGGATGAGCTTGTCATTGCAATAGCAGCATCAGGTTCAAACATTACAGGAGAATTGATTTTGTCATTAGATAAAATAACTGTGCATTCTGACTCACCCCCTCTCATTGCAGGAGCATAATTTGGGAAGAATAATGCTTGTTTATAATAATCCATACCAGCTTCAGCAAGCAGTCGTCCAATTAAAAGAACTCCTCTGCCGCCTGTGCCAATTATCATAAGTTCGTAATAATCCATTGCTTATATCCTTTTGATAGTATTTTCATTTTACTTAGCATAAAAGTAACTTGTAGAGATATCGATTATTCAATCTTGTCAACATTCTTAAATTCACCAAGTGAATATTCCTTTAACATCTTCTCTGAGATGAAATCAAGGCAGTCCAGTGGCGGCAATTTCCATCCCGGAGGACATGCAGATATAAACTCAACAATACTGTATCCAATGCCGTCTATCTGTTTTTGAAATGCAGTCCTGAGTGATTTCCTTGCCTTCTGAAAGTTCGCAGGTGTATGAACAGTACAGCGAGCAGCATATGCTACTCCCTTCATTGTAGCAGCAAGTTCAGGTATATGTAAAGGATATCCGCTTGTCTCTATTTCTCGTCCTGATGGGCTTGTTGTCGTTTCCATACCTAACAATGTTGTTGGAGCCATCTGTCCTCCTGTGGTTCCATAGACAGCATTGTTTAGAAAGATCGTTGTTAGTTTTTCTCCTCTACTTAGGGCATTCATAAAACAACCAAGTCCTATTGCTCCAAGGTCGCCATCACCCTGTACTGTAAGCACGATTGCATCAGGATTTATTCTTTTAAGCGCTGTACCCATAGCAGGAGCTCTTCCGTGAGGGCATGATGTCCAATCAATATCAATCGTCATCGGAGCGCCGCCGAAACTGCAGCCGACACCTGCAAATCCGATAGCTCTTCCATCAATATTGAGTTCCTCTAACACCTCGCATATTAGTCTTGTTATAATCCCATAGTGACATCCGGGACAATACATTCCGATAGTATCGATTCTTAATTTTGGTCTTCCAGTAACTTTTTGAAGGTTTGTATTATTTTCCATTGATATTTTCTACCTCCTGAATAATTCTTTCAGGATGGATTATTCCACCTCCTCCTGGATTGTGTCTTCCCCATAACCCTAAAAGATGCACAGGTGTGTTATCCTTAACATAGGCTTGAACATCTTCCACTAACTGACCTTGACTGTCCTCAACCACAAGAACCCTCCCTGCCTTTTGAGCATATTCGTTAATAGCTTTTTGTGGGAATGGCCAAAGTGTTATGGGGCGAAATAAACCTAACTTATATCCTTTTGTTCGCCCTATAGCAATTGCAGAGCGAGCAATTCTGGCTGAAGAGCCATATGCTACTATTAAAAGATCACAGTCATCTGTATTATAGGTATCAAATCTGACTTCATTTTCACTTATCTCTTTGTACCTATCAATCATCTTCATATGATAATTGCCTACACCCAAATAGGTGAAGAATGCAGCTATTTGACAGTTTCTTTGCCCGCCTCTTTTTTCTTTACCAATGAGGGCCCAATCTTTTTTGGGCAGCTCTTCATTAAATTCGATTGTTCTTATTTCAATAGATTCCTCTGTTTGGCCAAGGATAAAATCTGTGACTACGATAACAGGTGTTCTATATTTATCTGCTAAATGAAAAGAGAGCTGCATAAGGTCAAAAATCTCCTGACATGAATCAGGCGCCAAAACTATGGTGTGGTATCCTCCATGTCCGCATCCCTTTGTAACCTGCAGATAATCGGTTTGTCCTCCTTGCCCTCCTGTTCCAATTCCGGGCCCCATTCGGACAACATCCACAATTACAGCGGATATTTCCATCTCAGCTAAATATGATATTCCTTCAGCCATCAGACTTAATCCAGGACTTGAGGTAGATGTCATGACCCTCTCTCCTGATAATGCGCCTCCGTATACCATATAAATTGATGCGCTTTCACACTCAGACTGGACATAGACTCCGCCAATTTTTGGCAATTCTTTTGACATATATTCAGGAATCTCACTTTGAGGCGTAATCGGATAACCAAAGAAATATCTGCACCCAGCCTGAATAGCCCCCCTAGCTACAGCGTTATTACCAGAAACAAGTATCTTTTCGGACATAATATTTTTCCTTTACTTGTAAGATATAATAGAAGTTTGAATTATTCTTTTACAAATTTTTAAAATGGTGACTAATTTTCAATATACTTGTATACATCAATTATGCATTCTGGACACATCCAACCGCAAATCCCGCAACCTGTACAATTTTCTTCATTTATAAAAACAGGTATTAGAAATCCATTAGGATTGAACTTATCACTAGATATCTCAATGCATTTATTAGAACAAAAATTTACACATAATTTACAGCTTTTACAATTTACTTCATTTATTTCAATTTTACCTTTGGCCACTCTAATCTCCCCCTGTTATTAAGTCTGAGCAATTTGAGCTATTATGCTTATAATCCCTATTTTTTATATCAAATTCTTAGGGTCTATAGTATTAGATCACTATTTTATTTATAAACTTTTAAAAAAAGGAATAGATTAAATTACATGATATACACATTTGACTCTGAAGTATTCAAGTGAAAATAGAGAATCTATAAAGGGGGACTGGGCCCTTTCCTTAAATAAATTTATCTTATATTATTACTTGAATTTTTGAACCATTAATCCCGCGTATACTTTGATTAAGAAGTCAATAACTATACTTTTAGCAAATACAAAACATTGAAAAAACGATCAAAATTCGTTGCACTTATTCTAAGTTATAATTAAAATATATAAAGTGAAATTGAATGCAGGATGAATTCTACATTAATTATTTAAAGATATGAAGTTTTTTGATATGATGTTACTTATAGTAAATTACAATCAATAATTAGTTTTAAATATTATTTGTCAACTATTTTAATAATTATTATTACATTAATAATTTGCCGTATATATTAACAGGTTGACAATTATTCATAATTAGTTAAGAGTTTCCGAATATATAAATTTATAGGATAATTTATTTGTTAAAAACCGATTATAGTTGGATATCAATATATTTTTTTAACTAAGTTTGTTGAAGGTCAGATAAATTAATAGTATAATAATCATTGCAAAGATTATTCTATCAAGATATTTCAATAAGTGTATAAAAGATATGCCGTTTGTTAAAGTTCCTAATTTCATAGGTAAGGTATATATGCCAGAGGATAATCCAGATGGCATTAAAAAGCATAATTGTACTGATTGTTTTTCATGCCAGATGTGCAGTGATGAAAGATGTGAATTATGTCTTAAAAGTCATTCCTGTAAAAATAGGAAGGATGTACATAATGAAATGAAAAGTCCTTATAAACTATAAAATTTGAGAAAGTGATAATAATTAAAATTATAATATAGGTAAATTATAATGATTAGATATCTAGTTCTATTGATAGTAATTATCTTTTCCTTTTCACATGCAGTTACTTCTGCGATAATGTTCGATCCAGAACTTGAATGGAAAACAATCACAACTGAACATTTTTATATTCATTTTCATCAAGGACTAGAACAGGAAGCTAAGAAACTTACAGTTATAGCAGAAAGGGTACATAATAGACTTAAAGATTTAATTAAGTGGGAACCTTATTCAAGAACTGATGTTATTCTTGTTGATAATATGGATATGGCAAATGGATTTGCAATGCCCCTTCCTGATAATAGAATTCAGATATATCTATCACGTCCTCGACCAGGTGGAGTTCTGAGTAACTTCGATAATTGGTTGGAAAATGTTTTTACTCATGAATATACACATATTTTAAATATAGATACTGTAAACGGATTTGCATGGGGAATGAGGCTGGTCTTTGGTAGATTATACTTTCCAAATGTTTTTCTTCCAATATGGTTGCTTGAGGGAAATGCAGTATATCATGAATCTTCATACTCATCTTCTGGTAGGAACAACAGCACTTATACAGATATGGTAATGAGAATGGAGGTCTTCTCGGATAATATTAAATCGATAAGTGAAGCATCGCATTTTCCAAGAAGCTGGCCTCTTGGAAGTGTTCCATATCTCTATGGAGGCCTTTTTGTTGATTTTTTAGAAAGAAAATATGGGAAAGGAACAATAGCAGATATTTTTATCGATGTATCCTATGATTTTTTACCCTATTCAGATCATACAATTCCCTATATATTACCTTTTGTTAGATCTAGTGCTGATTATGCCTTTGGTGGATTCTATTTAACCTGGTATCACTTATGGAATGAATGGAAAAATTATCTGAAGTTTAAATACAATCTGCAGATTTCAAAAATTAAAGACGAAGGTGTATTAACAAATTATAAGAACATTACAGATACCGGTTATGAAACAACACTTCCTTTATATAGCAGGGATGGGAAGTATATATATTATGTCAGGTTTACAAATTATAATAAACCTGTGCTTATGAGATATTCAACTGATAATCAGGCATTAGAGAAAATATGCAGAATAAATTATCCTACAAGTTTGTCTGTTACTGAGAATGGTGATCTGTACCTTTCGGATATTGAATTTTATAGATCTTTTTCCATATATTATGAGGCATTTAAGTATGATGGTAGTTATTCAAAGGTCACCTCAAGACTCAGGGGAAAGTATATTGATATTACATCAGATGGGAAGAAATCGGTCTTTGTAAAGCAGGATAGAAATAGATATTCAATAAATATTTCTGATCCCAAATTCATGGAATTTGATAGAATAATTGAAAACAGCGATATTCAGTTTGCTTTCACCAGGTTCTCGGCAGATGGTAAGAAGATCGCCTTTACACTTAAAGACAGGATTGGATTTGCTGATATAGCATATTACGATACTGTAAAAAAGGAATTTTTTAGGTTAACAAATGACAAATTTAGTGATATTAACCCAACCTGGCATCCCTCTGGTGAAAGAATTATTTTTTCTTCTGATAGGACTGGTGTGTATAACCTTTATGAGCTTAACCTGCAAGAGAAAACTCTTTCAAGGATTACTAATGTAATAGGAGGAGCATTTTCTCCGAGCATATCACCTGATGGAAAGAATATAGCCTTTTCCTCCTATAGCAGTAATGGGTTTGATATATCTTTGATAAGTTATCCGGATGCAGCAATATCTAGTGAAGAGATAAGAGTTGAGAAGATAGATTCAACATATTTTAAAGCAGAAAAAGATATAGCTTCAAATAAATTACAATATAATGATTATTCTATCTGGAATACAATTTTTCCGCCTTTCTGGGTCCCCTTTCTTGGATCAGATGAGGTATATGAGGATAAATATCAGTGGGTTCTTGGTTTTTTAACTCTTGGGGTTGATACTCTCTTTCAACATCTTTACTATTTCTCAGGATTTATCTCTACCTTTGAGAAGAGGGCTGGCATTAATCTCTTTTACAATTACTCAGGATTGTATCCTAATATATTTATAAGTTATGAGGATGATACACTATTTTTTGGAGAGGATGAGTTTCCATGGGAGGACGATAATATTTATGCATTAAAAAGGGAGTTAACCAGAACCGGAACAATTGGTATATCTTTCCCCTTTTTGGGTATTCAATCTCAGCATTTTTTATCCTTTTCTTACAAAATCGAGAAGGATTATCTTGATCTCTACATTCCAATGAGTAGTGACTCTCAAATAGATTTCACCAGTACTCTATCCAGGCTGCGGGGAACATATTATTATAACAGTTCAAATATTTATTCATATTCCATCAGCAATGAGGATGGCAGGAGTTTTTTCTTTGTCGCTGATCTCTTTGATGAAAAGTTGGGATCGGATTTATCTTTTTATAAATTCAGAGCAGAATATGATGAGTATCTCCCTAGTATATTCAGGAACAATGTAGTCATGTTTAGACTAAGGGGTGGGGCGTCTTTTCATAATCCGGAGTATATGAATCCGTATAATTTAGGAAGATTTGAAAAGGGTGATACAGGTACACCAGAAACAGATGAGGGGGAATTTGGTTTAAGAGGGTATCCGTCAGGACTGTTATATGGCAATCGAATCGCAACAGCTGCTATTGAATACAGGTTCCCGGTTATACAGACAGATTTTGGATTAGCTACGTTCCCTATAATGTTTAGAGATCTCTGGTTCGTTCCATTTTTCGAATATGGCAATGTATGGAATGATGACAATACCAGATTAAGGGATTTTAAATCGAGCGCAGGTGCAGAACTGCACTTAAGGTTTACACTGGGATATCGAATTAATCTTCAGGGTTATATAGGTTATGCCAGGGGATTTGATGAATATGGAGAGGAACAGGTATATTTTGCTATCAGCACTTTTTTTGAGGGAGCTTTAGATAAAAGATATGAATGGCTTGACTATTTATAAAGTGAATAGATAATATGACATTGGTAAGTTCAAACTGTTTTCAGAAATTGAATAGTTTGTTTTTAGCTATGAATAAACACGGATGAAATACTGATTTTCCCTATAGAATTATGTTATTATTTTCATCCAGTCAAGCCGCACTAACAGTCCGGGACAATCCAAGTATATCAGTAGCTAATAATTTTAACAATGGAGTTTGTATTGCACTAACTGATTTTCTATCATTATTCCTTTTGAAATCGGTATGAACTTATTGATATTGATGACTAAATTGCTTATTTTTTTGGTATGTTGAAATAATTAAGGAGAATGAATGTGGCAGTTTCTAAAGATTTATCTCTAATATTCAATACCCCTGACTATAGGGAATCAATCGATAAGGGTAAGAATTTTTATATTCAGTTTCCTGTTTATTCACAAGAAGTTGATACTTATCTTATAAAAATAGTTCACAGATACCTTGAAAAATATGACATTATCTATCTTAAGGATGTTATTCTTACTGTTTGTAAAGAATTGATAACAAACGGTATCAAAGCAAATATTAAAAGGATGTTTTTCAGAATGAAGGGTTTGGATATATCCAAAAAAGAAGATTATCGTAATGGAATGGAGATATTCAAGAGAGAGGTGTATGAGGAGGATAGTAATATCTTTGAGAAGTTAAAGGCGTCGAAATTCATTGTTAGGGTATTTTTTGAGTGTAAACAGGATAGATTAAGTATTAAGATTATAAATAATACACCGATTCTAAGCGAGGAATTAAAGAAGATAGATGCAAGAATAAAAAAGGGATATCAATATAATGATATTTCCGAAGCCTTTATTGATGTGCTTGATGACTCTGAAGGTGCTGGCCTTGGACTTATTCTTGCATTAATGTTGATGAAGAATTCAGGACTCCCAAAGGAATCATTAAATATTACAACAAATGGAAAAATAACCTGCGCGCATCTGGATATACAAAGGAAGATTGATCAGCAAGAGAAAGATAGATTGATAGCTGATGAAATTTTAAAGGAGGTTGATAGTATACCTTCGTTCCCCGAAAACATTCTGGAGATTCAGAAGCTTTGCGCTAGTTCAGAATCAACAATAAAACAGATAGCAGAGAGCATAAAAAGGGATCCGGGACTTACAACTGCTATACTAAAACTTGCAAACTCTGCTGGTTATATTGTTCTAAATAAGGTTAAGACATTAGAGGAAGCTGTAAAGATAATTGGTTTAAAAGGGATCAGCTCATTATTGATTGCTTCTGGTGTTCAGAGTATAATGAATTCAAGATACAGTAAATATAAATCTGTATGGGATAATTCATATAGAATAGCTTTTTATGCACAGAATATAACTATGCAGTTAAAAAAGACTAGGCTTAATCAGTATGTTTTCCTTTCTGCACTGTTATGTGATATTGGACAAATTGTGCTTTTTTCAATCCATCCTGATAAGACTAAAAAGATTAGAGAAATTGCCGGGATTAAAGGTATAGATGACTCAAATATGCTTGAAGAGATAAGCCTTGGGATCAGTCACAGCTCTCTGGGTAGTCTTATTTGCAAAAAGTGGAAATTTAATGAGATTTTTCTTCATG
This sequence comes from Spirochaetota bacterium, assembly GCA_034190185.1. Classification (GTDB taxonomy): domain Bacteria; phylum Spirochaetota; class UBA4802; order UBA4802; family JAFGDQ01; genus JAXHTB01. The sequence continues at coordinate 11,424 of JAXHTB010000067.1, forward strand.
TAATTGAATACCATCACAGGCCATATATGGTGTCTGAACAATATAAGGAGCTGGTTTATATTGTTTATCTGGCAAATGTGTTTGTAGAAATTGAGGAACAGAAATCCAGATTCGAAACTGTTGAAGACGATGTTCTTCATTATTTTAATCTGACTAGAAAGGTGGATTTTGAAACCCTGCATAATGTTTTAAAACAAACCTACGAAACCCGTCAAGTTAGTTAACTCTATGTCTTCCTGCGGATGCAGGAATTTCTTTTTTATTATTAAGTTTAGCCTTAGCTATTCTACGTTTGTAAGCTCAAACTGTTTTCAGAAATTTAACATCGATTTTCACAGTATTTTTAAGCGTCACGATTAAGCTGTCCGGATGATCCGCAAAGGTCGGTTGCCTAGCCAAGGGACTTTAATATCGCCTTTTAACTTTTCAACTCCCATAAGGACCGGGGTGGCATTACGCTTACGAATCTTAAAGTTAAATCCATCGCCGTCATAATGTACTATATCGGGCATGTCCATGAACCGTCGAAATTGCGACGATGTCTGTAATTTCTCAAATCTTTGTAAATCTGCGGCAAGCAAATGATATAAACTATCTGCGATCACCATCCACAAAAAATCAAAATAAATACCTACTATGATATGCGATGAAAGCACATTACGATTGAATAAATTGACTAATTTGGACAGCTTGCTTTCAATATGCCAGCGTCTGGCGTAGATAGTAAGTAAATCCTTTGGTTTCAACTCTTCATTGTTGCTTAATATAAAAGTCGGTTCAGACCGTTCATGCTCTTTGATAATAAGCTGACGCAGCTTTTTCACGCTTTTAAGCAAAGCGACTCTACTCTCATGAATTTTTGCGTTTTGGTATCAAGAGCAGCACTTTTGCCATTGATCATTAGAAATGGCAAGCACCTCATCGATCATTTTTTTGCTTCGCCGTCTTAGCGTGATGAATTTAACGTCTTACTCCTTTCCGCATTTTATATTTTATTTTTTTTATAAAAAATTCTTGACGATATGCTATGCATCGTAAAAATTATAAAATACTTATATAAAAACAGCTTGCGATCATTAAGTGAAGACCTGTTATTGAAGGATATATTTAATAAATAGCTTTATAAATTGCACTACAGGCAAGGTTTATTTAAATAGAATTTACAATGCCTTCATTTAAAGATTTTAGTAACAGGCTTTCGTAAATGATGATCCTGCTTAAGAAAATGAGATATCCTTTGCTAATAGCATAATGTTAGCTGCATCATTTATAGGAGAAGTAAATTCTTGCCCCATGTAAGCTTTCCGTTAAATGGAATATCGAGGATCGAAGAAAACAGTAATGACATTCTCATTAGAGAAAAGATTATTTATATTTTTTGATTTGATTGATAAATTCGTTTTATACAGATGAGTAGCCGCAATTTGTATCACATTTCTTAATGCGATCTTATTGTAGATAATCATATGTAATCTCTTCTAACCAGCATCAATATTTTACAGAGTCGCAGTAAATGCAATAAACATAAATGCCGCCTATACAGGACATTGAGGGCAACAACCTGAAGGGCTTCATCTCCAGAAAGGGGTTAAAGATCATACTTGACGATACTGATGGCGATGAGAAGATAATTATAAGCGCTCAGGAA
>JAXHTB010000068.1:0-12961 GCA_034190185.1 Spirochaetota bacterium
GATTAAAGAAAATAATAAATTAAGTTAATAAAAAGTAAAGAAAAAAATTTAAGTTTATTTATTTTTTATATTTACAGATTTAAACTAGTAAAAACAGGCATAAAAAATCGATTGGAAGTCTCACATATTATATTATCTTCCCTTTGCACCTCAGAAATATTTCTTAGTTTTACCTAGGACGCGTCTTTACAGAAAATAATTTCTATACTTATGATATAGGATATACTGTTAATGAAATTGCTATTGAAAAACAACCTTTTCCCTATTATCATAAGCAGCAAAATCCACTATGTGTTTATTAAATATTATTAAATCAAGAGTCAAAGACTGCATAAAAAATAACAACTTGCTTGACACTGTCTACACAAAAGCTATCTTCAAGTGATACAAGTACTGAACAATACACTTTCTGAAATTATTCAGGAGATTTTAATGAGTGAAACAAAAAGATCGAGAAGCTTTGAGGAAATAAATCAAAAGATAAAGGACGGGGATGCAGTTGTTGTTACAGCCGACGAGATGGTCAAAATTGTTTCTGATAACGGTGCAAAAAATGCCTTTAAGAAGGTGGATGTTGTTACAACAGGAACCTTTGGAACGATGTGCTCATCCGGTGCATTTATTAACTTTGGACACACCAGGCCAAAGATAAAGGCCTCAAAGGTCTGGCTGAATGATGTTGAGGCTTATGCCGGAATTGCTGCTGTGGATTTCTTTATCGGTGCGACTCAGGTTCAGGAGGATGATCCCTTAAATAAGGTGCATCCTGGCAAGTTTGAATATGGCGGTGGGCATGTAATAGAAGACCTTATTGCAGGAAGAGATGTCCAGTTTCAGGCGAAAGGATATGGAACAGACTGCTATCCCCTTAGAAAATACGAGAATACAATCACAATAAATGATCTACGAGATGCATTTCTCTACAATCCTAGAAATGCATATCAGAACTATAACTGTGCTGTTAATTTATCAAGAAAGACAATATATACCTATATGGGAATTTTAAGACCGAATATGGAGAATGCGACATATTCCAGCGCAGGTCAGCTCAGCCCCCTTTTTAATGATCCCTATTATTTGACTATTGGCGCAGGTACAAAGATATTCCTTGGCGGTACAACTGGCGTGGTTACATGGAGAGGGACCCAACATGCGCCTGACGTTGAAAGGGGAGATAATGGCGTCGTAAAAGAGGGCGCAGGCACAATAGCTGTAACCGGGGATATGAAGGAGATGTCTAATGAGTTTATTCGCGGTGCATCTATTACAGGATATGGCTGCTCTCTAATGGTAGGAGTTGGAATTCCTATTCCCATTTTAAATGAAGATATGGCATACTTTACAGGGGTTTCGGATAAAGATATATTCTGTCCTATTGTAGATTATGGTAATGATTATCCAAATAACACAGGCAATGTATTGGGTGAAGTGAGTTATGCAGAATTAAAATCAGGTAGGATAAAGGTTAAAAATAAGACTATTCCTTCTGCTCCTTTATCAAGTTACCCAATGGCGGTGAAAATCGCCAATATACTGAAAAATTGGATAACTAAGGGGCAGTTTACTCTTGGAGAGCCTCAAATAACGCTTCCCTCTGTATCGTACACAATAAAAGGGAATGAAATATAGTGATAGATTTTACAGAGACTTTTCTGAAACTTTACGATGGCAAAGCTTCAGAGTAAAGGTTGAGACTACAGATCTCTTAATAAAAGCAAAAAGTGATCTTTCTGATGATGTTGAAAGGATAACCCGCAAATTGAGGTCAGAAATAAGAGGTCATATAAAAAGACAGGATTGCTTTTTATCTGCTTTAAATCCTGTTGACAGGTATCAGGAAATACCGGAAATTATAGAAAAGATGTACCTGGCCTCTGAAAAGGCGAACATAGGCCCTATGGCAGCAGTCGCTGGAGCAGTTGCAGAGTCTGTTGGTGAAAGTTTACTTGATCTATCTGAGGAAATTATAGTTGAAAACGGGGGGGATATTTACTTAAAGTTAGTAAAACCTGTAATAATATCGATTTTCGCAGGTGATTCTGCCTTTTCTAACAAAATTGGAATAAAGATATATCCCCAAAACACACCTCTGGGGATATGCACTTCTTCAGGAAGTGTTGGGCATTCCCTTAGTTTCGGTAGAGCAGATGCAGCAACAATAATATCTAAGAATACAGCTCTAGCTGATGCAGTTGCAACAGGCGCCTGCAATATGATAAAATCGGAAAATGATCTAAGTTCTGCTATTGAGTATGCAATGAATATTAGCGAAATTTTAGGAGCAATTATTATATACAGGGATAAAATGGCAGCGAAGGGAGAGATTGAATTTGTAAATTATGATAACTTATAGAGTTATGTCTGATCTATCTCTGAATTATTTCATTTCCTGTAATAGTTCAGCCTCTTTCAAACTCTATCAAAAAACAGGAATTAATTACTGCAAATACGCGAAGTACGCCCCCTGAGTACAACGAAGAAGTGCCCTTGGGTTGAAAAGGAAAGATAATTTTTTCTTTCTACTTTTATTGCGAAAAGTAAAATGAATAATTTTGCAAATGATTTTCACAAAATATCGCAATTATAAAAGAATGGATAGTTCCAATTTGCCGTCCAATCAATGACAGATAGACAATAATTCACCTTCGCGATCTCTGCGCCTATACGGTGAACTATTATGAATTTATTAGGTTATTAACAAAACACGAGGTATAAAGAATGAAGAAGGAATATAGGAATGTTCTGCTTATCTTTGATCAAAAAATTATGTACAAACCTATTATATACAAACTTGCAACTGATTTTAATGTGATCTTTAATGTTCTTGAAGCAAAAATTCTTCCTAAGCAGGAAGGCAGACTAATACTTCAACTTGAGGGAACTAATGATCAGATAAATAACAGCATAAAGTATATGAAGGATGAACTGGTTAAGGTAGAGATATTGGCTGATAAAATAAAAAAGGATAAGGAAAGATGCGTGCATTGTGGCGCTTGCACTGCCGTTTGCAGAACAGACGCACTTTGGATTGAAAGGATTACTATGGAGGTGTGTTTTACTCCAGAGAAGTGTGTTGCCTGTGGTCTATGCATGATCGCATGTCCTGTATCAGCAATGTCCGTTATATCAATTGATATGGATATGGAAAACGGTATCAATGATTCATTAGGAGCAGCAACCTCTTCGTCATATTAAACTATCTAAAAGGAGCTAATTAATGGACATAATAGAAGCAATAAAGAAAAGAAAAAGTATAAGAGATTTTAAATCCGATCCGGTTCCAAAGGAAATTATTAAGGAGATACTGGAAATTGCCAGCCGGGCGCCTTCAGCAATGAATACACAACCCTGGCAATTCGTTGTGGTGTCTGGTGATGTGCTGGACAAGATCAGGGAGGATAATATAAAGAATCTTATTTCTAAAATCCATACTAATCCAGAGCATCGAATAATGGGATGGCCTTCTGATAGTGTTTACAGAAAGCGTCAAGTCGAGCTTGCAAAGGAACTATTTCGTTTAATGGATATTCAAAGAGAAGATAAAGTAAAAAGAGCGCAATGGACTCAAAGGGGTTTCCGCTATTTTAATGCTCCTGCAGCAATTATTATCCTGACAGATCAAATGCTTGCTGAATCCTCGCCACTGCTCGATCTTGGCGGTGTAATACAGACAATCTGTCTGACGGCAATGAACTATGATTTAGGAACATGCATTGAGGATCAGGGGGTAATGTATCCAGATATAGTAAGAAAGCATGTAGATATACAGGAATCTATGAGAATAATAATGGCTATTGCAATAGGATATCCAAACTGGAATTTTCCGGCAAACAAAATAGAGACAAGTAGGGAGACTTTAGAAAATTCAACAAGTTGGTTTGGATTTGATTGATAACTACGAACACGTATCAGAACTCCCAACTTTGAACTCGAAACTCGGAAGCATCATTAAAATCATAATATTTCCGATATCCTTTTCTTGAGTTTACCATAGATGTCTTTTAATTCAGAAAAATATACCCTATCTCTACTTTTTTTTATAATTTCAATTGTTGTATTATTTAATAGATCCCATAACATGATCTTGTCAGAGCAGTAAGCAAAATAATCCAGATTGATTTGGTAAGAACCCTTAAATCTTCTGGCCCCACCTTCTGCTGATATTTGATTAATCATATTATTAAGATCAATATTTTTATCTTTAGTTCTAATTGAAGCATCTAGAGTTAATCTTGTTTTTTTGTTCTTTTCAATTGCTGCGAAAACGATAACAGTTGTAACCTTTTCTCGTGATAATAGGAAATCTGCAATTATAGCTATATAATCCCTTTGTGATTCATCCAAATATCCTATTCCGGTAATAACCCAGTCTTTATATATTTCCTGATTCCTTATTGCTTCACCGATATAATTTATCATTTCTTCAGAAAAAGGTAGGTCTACTACATTTTTAATTATCGTTCTATCGTAGTAAGGGGATAGGTAATTGATCGCTTTATAATCTAAATCTGAAGCAAGTTTAAAACCATCAGTATCTGTGTAAATTCCATATAAAAGGGCAGTTGACACTTTAGTGATTAAATGCTTAATATTATCGTATCCCAAATTCTCTAATATAATTGTCATAATTGTGCTAACTGAACCTACATCCTGCATTATTAAAGCAAATTCAGCTTTAACTAACTCTTCAATAGCTTCATGATGGTCGATATGAATAGCACAAGGAATCTTCTCTGATATTCCCTGTACATAAACCGACTGATAGTCAAGAATTGAATACGCATTATAATGAGAGATATTGTTAATTGACTTTTCAAAACGTATTGGAATATTTAATTCATCAATTATTGCCTTATTTTGCGGGAGGGATGTTGCGGAAAGAGCAACAATATCACTTTTAACATTATATCTATCACATATTATCTTGAGGGCAAATGAGGATGCAATAACATCTGGATCAGGAGATCCTTTAATAAAGATAAGTATAGACCTATATTTCTGTATTACATTTATGAGTTTATTTGTTATTTCCTCGAAATTATTATCCACTATTCACCCCTGTCAAATTAATTATAACATATTAAGTCCCAATTCGTCAATAGGGCAGCAGAATTTATTTTTATTCAGTTCGAAAAACGATCAGGCTGGAATCATCAATAAGCTCAGAACTTTCGGTAAAATTCTTATAATCATCATATATTTTTCTAACCAAAATTGCTGAGCTGTCATTCTTATTCTTTTTTAGAAGATCGATTATTCTTTCAGTAGAATAATTCTTTCCATCTTTATTTATTGCAGAGGTTATTCCATTAGAATATATAATGCCGATGCTGTTTGGTTGGATACGGATACTCTGAAATTTGTAATAGAAATTACTATCGATTCCAATAGGTATTCCTTCTGTATCGAGTTCCTGAATGCTATTTTTCTCTGTATCGAAGAGAAGCAATGGATTGAATGCAGCGCTTGAATATCTCAGTTCTCCTGATAATGTAGAATATACAACAAAAATAGCTGGGGCATAGATTTTTGAAAATCTTGATGATGTTATTACCCTATTCATATTGTTTAATAACAATTCAGGGGAGTCATATCTAATTGCCTTACTATGCAATATTGAATAGATTTCAAGAGCAAAAGTTGCTGAATCGATTCCGTTATTGCCAATACAAGTCATAAAAATACCAAGTTTATCTCTACCTATAATTAAAGAATCAAAAAAATCAATACCAAGTTCAGAATTATTCTGAAAGAAAGAGCTTAATCTAATGCCCTTTACCTGAGTTAATTTTTTTGGAATGATCTTTTTTTTAACAACATCCATAACTATCTTGTCATGATGAAGTGTCTGAGATGCCTTTATTTCCTTTAATATAATTGAGTTTTCAAGAGCTACTTCAAAATGAATTCTATAAATATCAAGGAATGACAATAATTTGTCATAATAAGGTTTGCCTTTATATTGCCTTCCAAGCAGAAACAATGCAATTAGTTCATCTTCACGATTAAATAGTGGCAGAATTACAAAAATATTTTTTTGGTTAAAGATATCTAAAATAGATTGCTTATATTTTTGTAATTTATCATCAGTATAAAACATAGATTTTTCAACTAAGCTTGGATGCTGTTTTAGGAATTGAATTAATTCACTATCTTCAGAAATATCTTCAACAGGCATCCTGCCAAATCCATAACTATAGGAATAAGTATTCTCATGAGAATTATATAAAAAGAATGTTACTTCACTTATATTGAATCTAAATTGTAAAGCGTTAATTGCCAAATTGAACATGCTATCAATTTGATTATCAGTATAATCGATCTCTGATATTTTCGCTATTTCCTTATAAGTAGCATTATAATATTCTTCCATTTTCCTATTATCATAAAAGAAAAGATTTTTAAGATAAGGTCTAACAAATCTAAAAAAAAGAAACAGGAACAGGAAGAGTATCAGTGAATTGCCAACCTCATATATCGTTGGATTTATATAAGGCAATTTCTTGCTATACTCCAGCATAATATAAACCGGAACAAAAATTATTACAGCTAATAATGATCTATATAGTAGAATAATATAGAAATGAATAAAATCAATTGGTCTCTCACTGGAGAATGCTTTATTGCTTATCAGCAATATTATTATTAAAAATAATGAAATTCCAATATTGCTATATGTGTGTATATTTAAAACAAAAGGATATACAATTGATAAAAGAATGAATGAAACAGAACTTGCAATAAAGCCTACAATCATATATACAATATTGTATCTAAATGACTCGTTCTCAATACTAATCGATTTGTATAATAAAATGAGAAAAGCGCCAATTAAATATATGCCAAACATAGAAAGAAATAGAGGGAATAAACTGCCAAAAGTATAAATTAAATTATTATGGTAACTTGCTTTAATAATTACCTTATCTGTAAACGCAGTAATAAAAATCGTGATAATACCAGGAATCGAACTAAACAAAATGATCCAAAAGCGGGATTTTTTCTCCCACCGCGGGTATATGTGGGTCAGACAAAAACCCAGTAAGATTATTAACAGGAGTAGAGAGAAATTAATTCGGCTAATTAGAATAAAGTATAAAGAATCTTTCAATAAAAGCAGATATAGAATTGATGAAAGAAAAACAGCACAAAAAATTGAAATAACAGCAAATAGCCTGTTGACTACAAATCGAAATCTCTTTATTATATTAAACATAAAGAAATATAAAGATATAACGATCGAAATTATTATAAAGGTAATCTCAATTTGAAGCAACTTTTCACCTTTTTGAAATATTTTTTTAATAATTGTGTAATATTCTAGTGGATAGAATAAAGGCGTATAGTCTATTTTTGCAATATTTTATTTCAAATTAAATAAAAAAAAATAAAAAATATATTTTATTCTCAATTAATTATAGGGGAAGCATCATAATCCTTCAGCTGATTAGTAATATTAAACTTTAAAAAGTAACAATATTTATTGTTCAAATTTCAAAAACTGATAAACTTATTGTGTCAATAATGATTATTTTCAGTACAGTTTGAGAATTTCTTTAATTTTTTTTATGATGATATTAATTATTTCTGTTGCCAAATATACAACATATAATTCAAACTAATCCTACAGATACTTTCTGTTATATTCTGTTTACAAATAATTATTTAGATTATAACATGTTTATATATTTTTTATAATTAAAAATTATTAAAATTTACTTGAGGAAGATATGATCGAAAGATATTCAAGAGAGAAGCTGGCTAAAGTATGGACCCTTGAGAACAAGTTCAAAATATGGTTGGACATTGAGATAGCTGCATGTGAGGCACAAGCAGAACACGGAATAATTCCTCCAAAGGCCCTTCAAGTAATTAAAGAGAAGGCTTCCTTTAATATTTCCAGGATTATGGAGATTGAAGACCAGGTTCATCATGATGTAATTGCATTTTTGACATCAGTAGCTGAAAATGTTGGTAAAGAAAGTAGATATATTCATTATGGTTTAACTTCAAGTGATGTTGTAGACACAGCTCTAAGCATTCAGCTTAAACAATCTGGAGAAATACTAATAGAAGGAATTGATAGACTTCTTACTGCTTTAAAGAATACAGCAATTAAATATAAACACACACCATGTATAGGCCGTTCTCATGGCGTTCATGCTGAACCAACCACTTTCGGTCTTAAAATGGCTCTTTATTTCAAGGAATTCCAGAGAAATAGAGAAAGAATTGAAAAAGCGATTGACACTATTTCCTTTGGCAAACTGTCAGGCGCAGTTGGGACATTCAGTAATATATCTCCTAATATAGAGTCTTATGTTTGTGATAAATTAGGATTAAAGCCTACCCCAATTTCAACGCAGATAATCCAGAGAGACAGGCATGCTGAATTATTGGCATCTCTTGCAATTACTGCTGCCAGCTTAGATAAGCTTGCAACAGAAATAAGACATCTGCAGAGAACTGAAGTAAGAGAGGTTGAGGAACCCTTTCAAAGTGGACAAAAAGGATCCTCAGCAATGCCTCATAAGAGGAATCCAATATTATGCGAAAGAATTTCAGGAATAGCTAGGTCAATAAAAGCTAATATGAATGTTGCATTGGACAATGTTACACTTTGGCATGAAAGGGACATATCTCATTCATCTGCAGAGAGAATAATCCTTCCTGATTCCACAATAGCCCTGGATTATATCATCGATAAGATGATTTTCATAATTAATAATCTACATGTATATCCAAATGCAATGATGGAAAATATTGAAAGAACCGGGGGGCTTTTCTACTCTCAATCTCTTCTGCTCAGTTTAATTGAAAAGGGATATACAAGAGAAGATGCTTATGAAATCGTTCAAGGTATTACAATGCATGTTTGGAAAAATGAAGGAAGCTTAAAAGAGCTATTCATTAAGGAGTCAGATATATCGAATAAATTCAATCGGGATGAGATCAAAGATATATTCAATCTGGAAAAATATTTGGTTAATATTGATTACATTTTTAAAAGAGCTGGATTGGAATAGCATTTAATATCCACAATGTGGACACTAATTTACAAAGATATAATTTAATCATTGATAAATACCCTAGTAATTATAAAAAGTTAATAAGAAATATAAGGAGTAGACCTATTTATGTCAAAACAGGCTTTTCTGATTCTTGAAGATGGCGTGTCTTTTGAAGGTATTAGTTTTGGATACGAAAAGGAGAGTATGGGAGAGGTTGTATTCAACACTTCTATGAGCGGGTATCAGGAGGTCTTAACAGATCCCTCATATAATGGACAAATTATAACCATGACATACCCAATGATAGGGAACTATGGAGTAAATGAGGAGGATGTTGAGTCAGAAAATATCCAGGTCTCCGGTTTTGTTGTGCAAGAGTACAGCAAAAGATTCTCAAATTATAGGGCAAATGAATCACTTTCTGAATATTTAAAGAGAACGTACATTGCAGCTATTGAAGGTGTTGATACAAGAAAGCTGACACGTCATATAAGGGATAAGGGAGCTCTAAGGGGAGGAATTTTTTTTAACAGAATTGGCGCAGTTGAAAAACTTCTCGCTCATCCAAGGATGGCCGGGTCTGATCTAGCTACCCAGGCTTCCTGTAAGGAACCTTATCGATTTGGGAAAATTGAAAAGGGATATCCTGAAATTGCTGTATTCGATTTTGGAATAAAGTTAAATATCCTCCGTATGTTAAATGATTCTGGATTTTCCATTATAGTTTATCCAGGCAATACAACTCTTAGAGAGATTTTAGCAAATAATAATAATTTAAAGGGTGTTTTCCTCTCAAACGGACCTGGTGATCCTGATGCTGTTCCTTATGGCAAGGACCTAATTCAGGAGATTATTAGAGAGGGAATTCCAGCTATGGGGATATGCCTTGGGCATCAGATTATTTCATTAGGACTTGGAGGCAGCACATACAAATTAAAATTTGGGCATCGCGGAGCAAACCAACCTGTCAAGAATCTTCTAACTGGAAGAGTGGAAATCACATCTCAAAATCACGGTTTTGCAGTAGCTTCGGAATCTATGGATTCGATTGATGGTGTAGAAATTACTCATATTAATCTTAATGATAATACAGTTGAGGGTTTGCGTCACAATAGGTTAAAGGTATTTTCCGTACAGTATCACCCTGAAGCAAGTCCTGGTCCCCATGATTCTGCTTATCTGTTTAAGCAATTTTTTAAGATGGTAGTTGAATAATTCATATTAATATCAGAAACAATAATTAAGGGGAACAATCAGTTCAAGATATATTTAAAAGATTAAAACTGATTTCCCTTTTAATAATATAGTATTATTCTATTAAGAGAAACCGTATTTATACCTAAAGAAATAACTAATTGTTTTATCTATTATAAATGTAAGGGGAAAATGTTTAGAAGATGTTGCAAATGTTTAGTATTTCTTTCTCTCTTTATCATGGGTAAGTTTATTCATTATGTATACTGCAAGATAACCGCATAAGAATCCTGCAATTATATTTACACCAGAATCATATACTAAAAACTTAAGAGCTTTTATTGTTATGTCGAGCAGCAGTTTATCAAGAATAAATCCACCAACAAGAGCTCCAATCACCCCCACAACCATTCCGCCAATATACCCACCAAAGAGATCCCTTCTTTTAACAAAGTAGAAAATCCATGATACAAATGCACCTAAACCCAAATATATTGCCACTGCAAGAATTTTTATTAAGAAATTATCTATTCCATCTGACATAATTTCCTCTTCTATAATAAAATATTAGCTATTGGCAAATTTTTATGCTAACAAGCAAGATAGTAAAAAAGGCTTTTGCAGGAGTGCAGTCTGCAAAAGCCTTTAACCTGATAAATTACAAATGGGAGTGTATATTATCAATCACTTTTATAATCGGTTTGCTAAAAAATTGGTTTAGCATTTTTTCTCATAATATTCAAGAAGAATATAGTAAATAGACCTAAAATGGTGAATGATAGTATGAACTTAATAATGATTGTTTGCAATTCATAATATGATTTATGAAATATAGTATACAACTGCTTCAATTTTAAATACTTAAAAAAAATCAATGTTATCATTATTATTTACCAAATAACCATATAAAGTATCAATTCCAAAGCTATTTGGATTCATGGCATTTTTTCCCAATTATATATATTCTAATTTTTTGGTAGGGTTGATTGCTATTATATACAAATTAGATTAAATATAGAATATATTACTAATCTTTTACAATCTTATATTCTAAATTCCAGTAATTTAATTAAAATATCACATTTTTTTTTGTTGCTTTTTTTATATTATTGAGTTATTATGTATTTAATTGCAATATACAAGTAATAACATTTTATAAAACATACTATCAATTTATAGAATAATAGTCTTTAATATAATGATGGAAAATTTGTAAACCTATGTTACTTAAACCTTAAAGCAATTTACTTGCTTAATCTTAAATTTATGAAAAATAAACCAATAGATCTTTCATACTAGACATATTCCAGCTAAGTTAAAAGTAAATGATATTTTTTTTAATATTTAAAGTTAAGATCTTTTGAATTAAAATCGGGAGGTATACATGAAAATTGAGATAACAATCCTTGGATTATTGATAGAGGAAAATTTATATGGTTATGAGATCAAGAAAAAAATTGTCGACAGACTTGATGACTATTTTGATATTAAATTCGGCAGTATTTACTATGCTATCAAAAAAGCTGTTAAAAATGGATGGGTAAAGAAAATTGGAGCCGAGAAGGATGGAGGGAATCCTGAAAGATATATATATCAGATACTACCTGCAGGGAGAAAACATTATAAAAAAATGCTAAGGCAGTATTTCGATGAAAGACTTTTGCATTTTGATATTGATATTGTGTTAATGTTCTACAATACGCTTGATAATGAACAGAAGGAATTGTTCATAGAGAATAGAATGTCAATATTAAAAGATAAGTTATCTGAGATAAAGAAAAAAATTGAAGATGAATCAAAAATGCCTGATGAAAAGTCACAGGTTAATGTATCAAGATATATTGAACATCACCTGAAAGCAGAACAGGCATGGCTTAAAACATTGAAAACTGTGTAGAATTATGAAGTATTCGACTACTTTTCAAATCCTACATTTATTATAATAATCGTATTCTAATTCCGATAAGAGATATTGTCATCCCTTTATATTACCTATCGGAATTAATCTGGCAATAGGTTTGCTTAATCCTGCTAAATCTGTTGCTCTAACTACCTCATTAATATTCTTATAAGCAGGGTCTGCCTCCTCTGCAAGTCCTGAAAATGAGGTAGTTTGAATATATATCCCTTCACTTAAAAGTCTTTCTTGAATCTCTCTGCCGTTATACATTTTTTTTGCCTTGCTTCTTGAGAGAGTCCTACCACTACCATGAGCTGTGGAATAGAATGCTTCCTCAGCGCCTTTTACACCTACAAGCAGGTAAGCTCCCTTTTCCATACTTCCGCCGATTATTACAGGTTGTCCAATTTTTCTGTAGGCATCTGGAACACCTTTCATTTCCTTTGCCAAGGCTCGAGTAGAACCTTTCCTGTGAACAAGAAGTTCTTTCTCTTTCCCATCTATTTTATGTCTTTCTAATTTTGCAGTATTATGACATACATCATAAATCAACCTTATTCCCAGATCATCAGGGCTTCTTTTAAATATATCACTGAAGACCTCTCTAATTCTATGCATTATCAACTGCCGGTTAAGGAAGGCATAATTGATAGCACAATTCATTGCTTCAAAATATGACCTTCCATCTTCAGAATAAAAGGGAGCGCATGCAAGTTCTCTGTCTGGCATCGATATCCTGTATCTGTCCTGCATTACTGAGAGGAATAGCTTCAGATAATCACTTGCAATCTGATGACCGAATCCTCTGCTTCCACAATGAACACTGATGAGAATCTGATTATCCAAAAATATCCCT